>JALENH010000098.1 GCA_022767895.1 Eubacterium sp. | reverse complement strand
TTCATCCCATGGGATACGGTCAGCCATTTTAATCCAGCGATTGTTCGGATTCATATGCAGCCCCATAGGCTGATTAAAATCCAGAAACGAATGTTGTAACTTGTCAATTGGTTTGTACATGATTTTAGCCCCTTTACTCGTATAATCCTCAAAAAATCTGCAAGGAAAATGTATCCATTTTATTAAAACACTTGCAAATATTATACCAGATATCAGGGGAAAAGTCAGTAAAATCAAGTGTTTTAACGTCAATCAGCAGACACTATATAAACTTTTGTATTGTCAAACTCACGCCAGAACATAACACTGGAATGGGGAATAAAAGAGACAGGAATTCTTGTTTCCAGAATGATCCTCTCGCCTTTTTTCACATCACAAGCTCCCGGAATCTGAAATTCCTCTCTCCTTCCATCGGAGCAGACACGTTTCCAATCCAAATCTAACTCTTCATATTGGCTCTGTGCACGATCCCACTCATCCGGCAAAAAAAGTTCACCACCTACAAGATATACCATAAGTGGCACAAACATAATAAAAAAAAGTATGCGAAATAACCGTAAACCTTTTCTTTTCATGGAATGTCCCCCCTGACCTATGCATATTATATCAAGACATGTCAAAATCTGTCAATTACTATAGTGTCAAAATAATGCCATCTTCATCAAAACTTTTTGCCGAATATATCAATTTTTTCACGCTTTCCTTTATTGAAATTCCCTACCTGTTGTTATATAATATTGAGTACAGTGAAGCTTGTGCACTATTGTAACTATTAAATTTCTATTTAAGGAGGAAAATTGATGAGATCATTGAAAAAGGGCTTAGCAATCACTATGTCTATGGCTTTGGCTCTTTCCGCTATGGCTTACACTCCTGCCAGTGCAGCTAAAAAACCTGCATTGACAAAGAAGAGTGCCAGCATCAAAGTGGGAAAGACAGTAAAAATCAAAGTAAAGAATGCTAAGAAAAGCGCAAAGGTAACATGGAAGTCAAGCAAAAAATCCGTAGCTAAGATTACAAAAAGCACGAAAAAGGGCAATGCTTCCGCAACGGTAAAAGGCCTTAAAGTTGGTAAATCCACCATTACCGCACTTTGCAAAATGGGAAAGAAGACAACAAAGATGAAATGTAAAGTAACCGTAACAAAAGCGAAAAAGGTGACAACAACACCTACCCCTATAGTTACACAAAAACCTACAACCGTAGCTACTGCTACCGCTACTGCTCCTACAAGTACACAATCGGCAGCTCCTACTGCTACTACTACGGCTACAACGGAGCCAGACGTAGAACCAACTCCTACTCCAGAGCCTACTCCAAAACAGACACTGGCTCCAACAACTCAGGACTATTCCTATTTTAATGACTATACAATCGGTTGGTCCGGCAAGATTGTTGCTTACAAAGATGGCAAAAAAGCCACTTTGGAAGAAGTTGGTGCAAAGCAATACAATCAGAAAACAGACAACATCTTTGGCCAGCATATCGAAAACAACAACTGGTATGATGACAAGATTACTCTGACAGCTCCAATGCAGTACACAACTGCGGATGGTGTGGCTCATGACATTGACAGTATGTTGACAAACTACAGCTTCATCGCTGACCCAACTGCCATTGACAACTCAGAAAACGATGGTAAGTTATACATGTATGCTACAACAGAAGGTATTGATTACAAGAAAGGAAAACTAGCTACAAATGGATACAACAACCATTCTTTAACAATCCTTTCTACGGAAGATATGGTCAACTGGACTGACGAAGGAAGAATGGATACCGGAAACCTTACCAATGAAGTATCCACTTCCAAAGACAAGGTAAAATGTGGATGGGCTACCAAAGCTTGGGCACCATCTGGACTTAAGATTGACGGCGACGGTGATGGTGAAGATGAATACTATCTCTTCTACACCAACTCTGGTGCAGTAGGTTATGTAATGGGAGATTCCCCAACCGGCCCTTGGAAAGATCCACTTGGCAAGACACTCTTTACCCAGCAGTCTCCAAACTGCTCCGGTGTTGTATGGTGCTTTGACCCTGCCGTACTGGTAGACGATAAAGGGGATGCTTATGTATACTTCGGTGGTGGAACCACTGACAACAAAGCTCATGGTAAAACCGGACGTGTCTGCAAGATTAAGTTCAAGGAAGGTACTGGTGAGGTAGAGATGGATGGTGAGCCACAGATTATGGATACTTACTATCTCTTTGAGGACAGTGAGATTAATCAGTTCAATGGTAAATATTACTATTCTTACTGTACAAACTTCAATGTACCTAATGGTGACAAATGGATTGGAAGCGGCCAGATTGCTTGCTACGTTTCCTCGGATCCAATGGATATTTCCTTTGACCCGGCAGATAGCAAGGGTGACAAATATACCGACTCCGAGACCGGCGTATATCATCACTACTTAGGAACTATTTTGAACAACCCAAGTACTATTTATGGTGAAAGTTACAACAACCATCATCATATGCAGAGTTTCAAAGGAAAGAATTATATGTTCTATCACTCCACCGTACTTGGCAACAACTTGTACCGCGACAACAAACAGTACAGAAATATGCATGTAGCGGATATGACAGTTAATGAGGAGACTGACGAGATTAAAATTAATCCTACTTACGAAGGACCTTCTCAGATTCAGAACTTTGATCCATACAAGGATACAAAGGGTAAGAAAAAATATATCAACGCTACAACCGTTGGTTCCAGTGCAGGCGTGGATACTTTGAGAGATGATACACAGGTTAAGTATTCCATCAATGGTTCTCCAATGGTATTGAACAACATCGATACCGGTGACTGGACTTGCATCAAGAAGGTTGACTTCGGTCAAGCAGGATGCAAGAGCTTCGGTGCTGAAGTAAAGGTTGATTCCGATGTATGTAGAATTGAGTTGTTCATTGACGATCCTACAAAACTTGCCAACCAGGTTGGTGCTATCGATATCATGGAATCCACAAACGGAAACTATGTAATAAAGAATGTAAAAACAACAAAAGCGATTACCGGTGTACATGACGTATACTTTGTATTCCGTGGATATGGATTCAATGTGGCTTCCTGGATGTTCTCCGAGAACGAAAATGGAGAGACTCCTGATGTTTCCGACCGTCCGGTAGTAGGTCCAACTGCAACTCCAGACCCAAATGCTCCTGTTGTTCAGTATGGATGGAATGCAGATAAGACAGAGTATAAATTGAAACTGGATGGGGATAACGTAACTGCAGATGGTTCCGGTGTTGTAGACTTTAACACCGCAGACGACAGCGTTACAATAGCTTTCCCTAGCGATGGTTATCCGGGTGTATGGTTTGCTTTCCCAGAAGAGTCCACTAACTTCTCTTCTATCGTTATTACATATAAAGACAGTTCTACGGAAGGTTTGGGTAAGGCTGTAACATATGTTGATACCGAAGCAAATGAATGGGGAGGCAGAGATGACGACTTGACATGGAATGGTCTGCTTCCAGATGATCAGACTACTGCTACCATTGAATTGACCGGCACGAGAGAATTTGAGAAATTCAAACTCTTTAGAAATGAGGCTCCGGAAAATTGTAAAGTAACTATTACTTCTGTAACATTTAAAAAATAATAGCATAAAGTGCTAGCTTCATAAAACAAAAAAAGTGTCTCCGACACTTCAACTCCCCTAGCCCCTCATTCATGAGGGGAATTAGGGGTTTCTTTTTTCTCCACTATCCGTCATAATAATCTTATGAATATTTTACAAGAGATTTTTAACGACTATTATGAAGAAATGATTTACACCTTACACCCACGTAAATCTGTTATTGAAAACGTAGATAAAATGCTTCATTGTGGTGACCCTGCTTTTGGCGGTGCCATGTACGGCTGTCCTCACTGTGGCAAACTTAAATTTGTACCATTCCGCTGTCACAGCCGTTTCTGTCCTACCTGCGGCAACAAGTATTCCATGGAACGCACTACCAATATGTCATTCAAACTGATTAATGTTCAGCATAGACATTGTGTTTTCACCATTGATGAAAATCTGCGAGACTTTTTCTTACAAGACCGTTCCTTGTTGAACTGTCTTTTCCACGCTGTTACCAGCGTTGTTTTACGTATGTTTCACAAACAAAATAAATCCAAAAACTACACTCCCGGTTTTATCATGGTTCTCCATACCTTTGGCAGGGATTTAAAATGGACCCCTCATATCCACTGTCTCATTACCGAAGGCGGTTACAGCGATGATGGCTTTTGGAAAACTGTGAAGCATTTTAATTACACCTTTCTTCGTAATGCGTTTTGTACTGCACTACTCAATGAAATGGAAACCATTCACGGTCCCACTTTCAAAAAAGTAAAGTCCAAATGCTATGCGGAACATAAACAAGGCTTTTACGTTTATGCCAAGCCAAACAAATGTGCCCCCACTGTTGTTACCAAATATATTGGTCGTTATCTGGGACGTCCTGTCATTGCTACTTCCCGTATTGATAAATACGATGGCGAACAGGTCACTTTTCACTACAATCGGCACGAAGATGACAAGTATGTTGTTGAAACAATACCTGCCATGGAATTTATCCAACGATTAATTCGCCACATTTCGGAAAAGCATTTTAAAATGATCCGTTATGGTGGTCTTTATGCACGCCGACGCGATATTGACAAAAAACTATATCGTTCTATTCCTAAAGAAGCACATCACTTTTTCCGCAGTTTCAATAAGTGGCGTGCTGCCATTATCGGTGCCTTTGGTTATGACCCACTCAAATGTCCAGACTGCAAACATGAAATGGAATTCCTAGAACTCTATTTTAACCACCAGCGTGTTTCCCTCGAAGAAATGTACGAGAAAGCTATGTCCAAATCTCGTGGAAAGAGGTCATCTTCATAGTTTCCAATTTCTTCTGTTATATGATACAATGCTCCAAAAGGAGGATTGTAAAAATGCAAACAAATATCGAGGAACTACGCAAAAAATACATCAATAATCCCCCAGAAGGTTTAACTTCAAAGGACATTCGCTCTATGAGTGATGAAAAACTTCTGGATATGGATTATTTCATGAACGAAGAATTGGACGATGATTTTGGAGAAGAAGGGTTCTATATTTTTTAATCTCCTCCAAAATCATTAGACAGGTGTGCCCTTTTTTCGCTTATCTAACATATGTTCGGCAAACATATGTTTTTCTTTTCCTGTTCAAAATATCGGAATTTCCTATAAAGCATCAAAAAGGACAGGTTCTCTCTGTGCAAGCACAGAGAACCTGTCCTTTCCGCTGTTGCACGGCTCAGGGCTAACGTGCACATTTATACAACAGATCCTCCCAGCGGCGGTCGACTTCCGCCTGGAATTGTTCGATGAGGTGTTCGTTGCCTTTTTTGAAGAGATGTTTGAAGCGGCCCTGGGCACGCAAAAAGTCTTCGATTGGCAATTTTTTCTTTGGCTCATAGGAGAGTCTCCATTCGCCGTGATCTACTTCAAACAGTGGCCAGTAGCAGGTTTCCACTGCCAGTTTACAGATGTTCATTATTTCTGCTGTGTCATAACGCCATCCACGCGGGCACGGAGTCATGACATTCAAGAAGCTTGCCCCCTCGGTGTAAATGGCTTTCTCTGCTTTCCGATGCAGGTCTTTAAAATCCGTAGTCAGTGTGGTCTGTGCCACATAGGCCACGTCGTGGTCAGCAATGATACTTGCCAGATCTTTACGGTTCTGCATTTTACCGTTGGACTGTGAGCCAACCGGTGTGGTGGTTGTATCCGCATACATAGGTGTAGCGGAAGAACGCTGGATTCCTGTATTCATATAGGCACCATTGTCGTAGCAGACATAGACCATATCATGGCCGCGTTCCATGGCTCCGGATAGGGACTGGAAACCAATGTCGTAGGTACCACCGTCACCGCCAAAGGTGATGAATTTGAAGTTTTCATCTTCCGGCAGTTTTCCTCTCTTTTTCAGAGCACGGTAAGCCGTCTCCACGCCACTCAGTGTAGCTCCTGCGTTTTCAAATGCGTTATGTATATAACTGTCCTCCCATGCTGTATAGGGATACATAAAAGAAGATACTTCCAGACATCCTGTGGCATTACCAATTACCGCATGGTCGCCTTCATGCAGAGCGCGAAGGACGGCACGTACAGCAATCGTTGCTCCACATCCGGCACACATACGATGTCCCGGTGCCAGTCTCTCTGGTTTTTCCATCATGGTTTTTAAACGATAATCACTCATACTTTCCTCCACTTTATCTCAGTCTGATATACTGGTACTGCTCTACTGTCTTTCCGTTTTCTACCATATCTTCCAGTTCTGCAAAAATTTCTTTGACATCACGAATGGTAAAATCACGTCCAGCCAGACCATATATGTAATTAACGGCTTCTATCATTACTTTGTTTTTAAACAGGGCTGCCGGTACTTCGCTGCCCAGAGGGCCTCCATTGCCATTGTAACTCTCACAGCGGTCCATCACGGCTACCGCTTTGCAACCGGACAGGGCCTTCGCAATCTCCTCTGCCGGGAACGGACGGAACACGCGAAGTTTCAGCACACCAACTTTTTTGCCTTCCTCACGAAGTTCATCCACCGCTTCTTTGGCGGTTCCTGCTGCCGATCCCATAATCAGCATGATGTAATCCGCATCCTCTGTTTTATACTCCTCAAAGAAATCAAAGCCACGACCCGTCAATTCACGGTATTTGGCAGCCACTTCCCGTATCACTTCTTTGGATTTTTCCAAGGCTATTTCCTGATTCTTCTTTGCCTCCATGGCATAATTGGAAACAGAATACGGTCCTACTGCAATCGGTTTGCCGGGATTTAACAGGAACTCTTCCGGTTCATATTCACCGACAAACTCTTTTACATGCTCGTCCTCCAGAAGCGTAATATTCTCCACCGCATGGCTGGTAATAAATCCATCCTGGCAAATCATAACCGGCAGATGAACTCTTTTATCCTCCGCAATGGGATAAGCCTGAATAAAGTTATCATAGGCCTCCTGATTATTTTCCGCATAAATCTGAATCCATCCGGTATCTCTCGCCCCCATACCATCGGAATGGTCGCAGTTGATATTGATTGGTCCGGACAGAGTACGGTTTACTAATGCCATTACCAAAGGCAGACGGTTGGATGCTGCCAGCAAAAGTTCCTCCCACATCAGTGCCAGTCCGGCGGACGAAGTAGCTGTCAGACTTCTCGCCCCGGCAGCTTCTGCACCGATGGTGGCACTCATGGAAGAATGCTCACTCTCCACCGGAATAAATTCGGTATCCATTTCTCCATTCGCAATATAGGTCGAAACCATCTGCGGAATCTCCGTGGAAGGAGTAATGGGAAATGCCGGCATCACATCCGGATTAATCTGGCGGATTGCATAAGAAACCGCTTCATTTCCTGACATACGTTCTTTGATTGCCATTAGATATTCCCCTCCTTCATCTCAATTGCTCCAAAAGGACATACATTGGCACAGATGCCACAGCCCTTGCAATGATCATAGTCAAATTCTCCTCGTTTACCGCCTTTTACCGGAATGCTGCTGTCCGGGCAGACCGGCGTACAGAGCAGACACTGCTTACACTTATCGGCGTGATAAATCGGTGTATTGGTTCTCCACTCTCCGGTGTTAAAGAGTTTGGAAGTACCGCCATTAAAAACCATCAGTCCCTCAGTCAGATCCTGATGGGCTGTTTTCTCATTTATTTTCGTCACATCCGTTCTCATGCGATTCCCTCCTTATCTTTCTGAATATCCCGGGAAACTTCATCAAAGGCACGTTCCAACGCTTTCATATTTCCCTCAATCACTTCCGGCTTCTTGGCAAATTTGTGCTGATAAGAAGCTTTCATCTCACGGATAAAAGTTTCTCTCTCCATCACTTCACTGACTGCCACCGTTGCAGCCAACATCGGCGAATTTGGGAAATTCTTCCCCAGTGTCTCCACGGAAATATGGCGGGCATCAATCGTATACACACGCCCCCGATAGCCATTCAATTTCGGAATTATTTCTTCCCTGGGTTTCGGGGTATTTATAATAATCGCACCCGTCTCCTTCAACCCCGCCGTCACATCAACCGAATCCAGCAGAGTCTCATCCACAACAACAACAAAATCGGGATGATAAATATTGGAATGTACACGAATTACATCCGCACTGATTCGATTGTATGCTGTAATCGGAGCACCCATTCGCTCCGGGCCATACTCTGGAAATCCCTGTACATTTTGTCCTGTTTTAAATGCCACGTCCGCCAAAAGCAGAGCTGCCGTCTTGGCACCCTGACCTCCGCGACCATGCCATCTGATTTCGATACCATTTTTCATAGTCCTTAATTCTCCTTATCTATGTAGGTTACATTGCAGAAAGGGCACGCTGAAACGCTGACCCAGCATATTTTATTATAGCGAAGCCGGGAGAAATGTAAAGAGAAAATGTTTAATTTCTTTCATTTCTAACGTGAATAATTTTCACTTTTGACAATTTCAGCAGACTTTTCCCCTTTTTGGACAAATCGGTTGGAACGAAGTGAAAAATATGATATAATAGCCTAGACGAAAACTCATAATCACCCATAAAAGGAGAATATTTTGGTTAAACGTTTTTTTGTTCGCACGAACAAACTAAAAGAAGGAATGCAAATCGATCAGGCCATTATAGACCGTATGGATCGAACATTAATTGCCCGTGGTGCCATTTTAGATTCTTTCATGATTGAAGGACTTGCCAAGCATGGTGTTCACGGCGTATACATACGAACGGGAGAGGAAGAACCGGAAAAAGAGGAAGAACCTCTCGCTCCTTTCGTGCGCAATAAAATCGAAAAACATCGTACCGAAGACCCGAATAAAGTAAATTTATCAGAAAGTGTAAAAAAGAGGGTTTCGGAGGGAATCCAGTATCTGTATAATAATGCTGACTCACCCCAATTTGCGGATACATCTGCCCGAATTACCAATGACCTGATTCATGCCATTGACAGCAATGACGCTCTGGCAGTGGATATCAGTGCCCTGAAAACCAGTGACGAGTATACCTTCAAGCACAGTGTGGACGTGGCTACCATGTCCATGATTATCGCACGAAATCTCGGATTATCTGACAAAGATGTCTACAACATTGGCATTGCGGGTCTTCTCCACGACATGGGAAAATCCAAGATTCCACTGGAGATTCTCAACAAACCGGCACGACTGACAGAAAAGGAATTCACTGTAATGAAGCAGCACTCTGAATTGGGTTATGTGATTCTCAAGGAAAAGAAAGAATTTCAGGGAGTCATTTCCATGGCGGTGCTTCAGCACCATGAAAAAATGAACGGCACCGGTTATCCCTTTGGCTGTTCCTCAGACAAAATTGTTCCCTATGCCAAAATCCTTTCTGTCTCCGATGTCTACGACGCTTTGGTGACGGAACGACCGTACAAGAAGTCCTTCTCCCAGCGAACCGCCGTGGAGATGATCATGTCCATGACAGCGGAACTGGATATTACCGCCATGCGCTGTTTTATGGAAAGTGTTATCCTTTATCCCGTAGACTCCACAGTCTCCCTGAGCAACGGGGAAGATGCACGTGTTGTGGAAAACAAACCACATTCCGTGCTGCGTCCTACTGTAGTCGGACTGAAAAGCGGCATTGTATATGATCTCTCTGACGATTTATCCTGTGCCTCTATCGTGATATTATAAAAAAACGGCGCTTTACTAATTGATAAAAAGCAGATCTGCCTCTAATACAGACCTGCTTTTCTATTTGTCTATTTTATTAATCGGTCATTCGTATACTCTCAATCACCGGCTGATCAGCTTTTTCTACGGTTCCATTGCCATCTATAACCTGCGTATCCTCACAAATCTTATCCACAATCTCAATTCCCTCAGTCACTTTACCAAAAGCCGCATACTCTCCATCCAAATATGTGCTGTCCTGGTGCATAATAAAAAACTGTGAGCTGGCACTGTTTGGATCCTGTGAACGTGCCATGGAAATCACACCGCGCTTGTGGGAAATCTTATTCTCCACACCATTACCGGAAAATTCTCCTTTTATCGTTTCTTTCGAACCGCCGGTACCATCCCCATTCGGATCGCCGCCCTGAATCATAAAACCACTTATAATCCGATGGAAAGTCAGACCATCATAGAATTTTTCATTGGCCAGTTTGGCAAAATTCTCTACGGTAATCGGTGCAGTGTCCGCATCCAGTTCCAATTTGATTGTTCCATAATCCTTTACCTTAATTTCAGCATGATGGGTTCCGGAAGAATAATCCGACTCTTTCCCACTGTCACCACAGCCGGAAAGTCCCATCACAAGCATCGTAAATACTAAAGCATAACTTAGAAGTTTCTTCATTTTTATAAGTCTCCTTTCACATAAAAAAACTATTTCTCTTGAAATATTATAGCGAAAGATAATACAATACGCAACATCAGAATCACACCGGGACAATAACAATATCTTCCTGACTGATTGTATATCCGGTTCTCTCTGCTGTCACACGCCGGCATTCTGACAAGGTCTCCCTCAGTTTCTCACGCAATTCTAATACCCCTTCAAAAACATTTTGGTCACTTGTATCTACTTTCATAACAAATCGTTCCGGTTCAATCACCAGACTCCGAATGGCTTTATGTTTCTTAAATTCCATCCGACTGAAATCATTATCAATCTCACTAATATCATACAAAAACTGAATATTCCGGTCGGCAGCAATATCCAGCTCATCGGCCAGACGGATTAAAGCCGCAAGGTATGGAAGACAAATCTGGTTTCCATTTGAAAGACGATAGTCCACCGGATACTCCTTTTCATCATACAAATCCGTCTTTCTGTGCCCTCTGGAAACCTGAATAATGCAATATAGATGCTCCTTTGATGGTATATCAAAAAAATCGCCATACTTTCGGATAAACTGTCCACTAAATTCGTGATGGAAATCACGGATAATATCCGGCATTTCCCTTTCCTGCCCATCATCATAATAATCTCCAAAATCAATGTTCTCACGAAACTCTTCATAATCTGACATGGCAATTCCCATTCCACTGTCATGCAGATAGGCACTCATAAGCAAAATATAAATTTCATCATCGTTCATCCTGTCAATTTGTTCTTGTCCAATCAGTGCATTACAAAAATCAATCACTTCCAGAGAATGTAAAGCCGTGTGATCGGTATACGTCGGGAAAATATATTTGTACCGGTTTAACAATCCCTGAATACCAAACACACTCTCCCTGAATCTTTTATGCAGTTCAGGATTTCGTTCTTTTAACTTATTCTCACATAAATAATCTGTATTCATTATGTACTATTCGATGGTCAAAATGTCAGTAAATCCCGTTACGTCAAAAATCCCCGCAACTGTTTCATTGACATTTCTGACAATCATTTCCCCCTGTTTTTTTAGAAGATATTTCTGTGTTGCCAGCAGAATCCGAAGTCCTGCCGATGAAAGATATTCCAGCGATGCAAAATCAAAAACCAATTTCGTTATCCCTTCATTCAGGAATTTCTTTAATTCATCTTCCAGCTTTGGTGACGTTGTTGTGTCCAACCGGCCCTCAAGGATAAAAATCACCTGGGAGCCTTCCTGTTTCTTTTCTATATTCATATAAAACCTCCTATAAAAGTATTCAGTTTTCCATGCGAATCTGCTGCCCTTTGACCAGTTGGTAGGAAACAAGCTGATTCCCCTGCAAATTTTCCTTATGCATATCGACACCGGTAATCTGGCCGTTCTCGTAGGTTGTATAATAATAGATTCCCTTGTCGGTATTGCAGCAGGAACTGTATATCGTAATCTCATATTCTTCCTCTCCAACATCCACACAGCCTCGTTGCTGGTAGACAGAACCCAAAATATGAAAGAACTGACTGACACTTTCCGATTCAGAATCTCCGGAGCAGGAATTCAATCTGGTAAAGGCTGCCTTGACAAAACGAGATGCCGAGGACAAATCTCCCGGCAGGCCAAAGCCTCCCATACCGCGACTATAGGGCTCCAACTGCAATTTTTCCGAAAACGTGTTCTTCGGATTTTTATTGGAAATCTGCATGTAATTGCGCAGATTAAAATACTGCTGGTCAAAAGGCGGGTTGTTTGTCAAAACCCCGGCTGGGTTATCATATACGTTTAATCCCTCTTTGACACACTCCACTACGATAGACTCCTCCCGGTCTGAAATCATCCAGTGCAGAGGGGCAGGTGGAAATTCATCACTAAAAGCGAAGTTTACGATATTGATACGGGACAACCGTTCCCTCGCCTCGGATATATTGGCGCATTGTCCAAGAATCCATAGAATGAATTCAAAAGACGCGACATTCTCTTTATCCGGCACCTCTTCTTTGTACTCCGCATATCCGGCAAAATGCAAACCTGCTATGCTGAGTCCCTTTTCATTCGTCGCCTCATAATAAAGAGGGTAATTGTCGGACACCATGGCCATACCAATCATGGCATAATGACTATCCATATCCGGCACTTTTCGAAAATGGAGCGGAAAGTTCCTCGGCATAACCGTGACCGTCTCATTATAGGAAAAATCGAAATCCATATTTCTTCCAAAATAGTGGTCCTTTGTTTTATATGTTGCTGCTGTACACATCCAATCCCTCCTAAACACTGTTTCTCCTATTTTACCCAAACAGTGAAAGCATATTCTCCTTATTTCCCTTCTCCGGCAAATACGAAAACCCTTTCCCTTCACAAGCAATTCCATGTTTTCCTCTTATTATACATGATTTATGCTGTGAGAAAAAGGGTTTTTACAAATTTCTATATCCAGTTTACCCGGCCGCTAAAGGTGACTTTTTTCTCCCCATTCTTGATTGTCCCAATTTCATAGCTGCTATAATACTCTGAAACATGCCCTATGACAGCTTGCTTGTCCTTGTCATCTACCACCAACAGCAATCCGGCTCCGCAGTTAAAAGTATGCAGCATTTCCTCATCACTTACATGGGCATTGTTGCGGATATATGTAAAAATATTGGGAACACGCAACTGACCAAGATCAATTTCTGCCGCCAGTCCCTCGGGAATGACACGGCACAGATTACCTTCGATGCCTCCACCGGTAATGTGTGCCATGCCATGAATCCAGTCTGTCTTCAACAGTCCCTTCAACGCTTTGTAATACGGCGTATGTGGCTTCATAATCTGCTCAATTAATGTGAGACCATCAATTTTATCCAGTTTGAGTTCCGGTTTTTGGTCGAGCAGCATACGAACCATGGAATATCCATTGGTATGAAGCCCATTGGATGCAATGGCAAGCACCGTATCTCCTTCCCGAATCCGGGAACCGTCAATTACTTTATCCTTTTCCACAATTCCTGCAATACTGGAAGTCAGGACATACAAGCCGGATTCCACCACTGACGGCTGAATGGAAGTTTCTCCTCCCACCAGAGAGCATTCATTTTCCTGACAGGCGTCAGAAACCCCTTTAACCAGTGCCTGTATGGTGTCATTCTCCGCATTGCCACACACAATCGTATCAAGTACTGCCAAAGGTCTTGCTCCCATGACTGCAATGTCATTTACCAGATGGTTCACCATGTCATGGCAAATTGATTCAGTATATCCGTACTCCACTGCCAGCTTCTGCTTGGAACCGGGCTCCTCGGATTTCAGAACCAGAACCGGTTCTTTGATTTCAGGGAAGGAAATATCATAAAGTGAGGCAAATGGCCCCAGCCCGTTCAGCACTCTTTTATCCCCTGTTTCTAAATGCTTTGCCATCTCTTTTTTTATGGTATCCGTATAGGCAATATTCACACCGGCTTTGCTATAGGAAAGACCTTCCTCAGTTTTCTCGCTGCCATGAAGGATTTCATCCACCGTCACCTGCAGTGCCTCTGATAATTGATAGAGAAGTTCTACGTTGGGATAGGTTGTTCCATTTTCCCATTTGCTGATGGCCTGGAAAGAAATATTCAGCTTCTCCGCCAGCTGCTGCTGGGTCATTTTCAGTTCCTTCCTTTTGCCAGCAATAAAATTCCCCATCTTTTTACTGTCAATCATGATTGTACCTCCGTTCAAGCCATCGCGCCACGCCATCGGAATTATTATCTCCAATCACTTCTGTAGCAATTGTTTTCAGTTCCTCCATGGCATTTGCCACAGCATAAGCCTCATCGGCAATCTCAAACATAGATATATCGTTCAATGAATCTCCAAATACCACCACCCGGCTGCAACCATACTGTCTCTGCAGTTTTTGAATGGCTTTTGCTTTGGTTGCCTCTCTGGGGCATATTTCCAGCCAATATTCCGGCCGGTATTTATCTTTTTGATAGACGCAAATCCAATCCAGGCTCTCTTTTACAAGCTGGTAGAGAGGGTCCAGTTCTTCCTTGTCCGCAATGAAGGTAAAATAATTGACTTCGCCTTCATACAATTGCGCTTCTTCCTCGACCTCCCGAAGCCTCATGTCTTTGGCATGATTCTCCAAATAATCGACAAATCCTGTATTCATAACACCCTTCAGATAGGATTTTTTTTGCACGCCCTCAATATACGCCGTCACATAGCCTGGAATATCCTTTACAAAGTCCCGTATGTATTTCCGTAAAACATCTGTCTCCTCCCGGGTAAAACAAATTTTCTCCAGTTCTTCTCCTGTCCGAGCATCGGCAAGTATCGTTCCATTACGGATAATAGCAGGGAGGGGAAAATGGATATCTCTCGTAATGACAGACGCACTGCTCATGGATCTGGCTGTCGCATAGGTAACATAGATTCCGCGGTCAATGAGTCGATTCAGAATAGCCACCGTTTCTTCTGAAATTGTCTTGTCGTCTCTCATCAACGTTCCATCCAGATCGGTAACATATAATATTTTTTCCATATTGATCTCCTGCCTTTCCGTTGCCACTTTTCATCCTTATTATATCGTGGAATCCAGAGATACACGATAACTTGTTTTTTTAGTTTCTATGATGAATTCTACCGGTGGTTGAGCCGACGTAATATTTCAGGCTCAAATCATTCAATTCATCCATCAATTTGGAATTCTCCAACTTTCTTGCCAATGGCAGGAAAAACTCAATGGTCTCCCTAGCCTTTTCCTGCTGTTTCTCTGCCTCCATATACTCTACCGTCCGCATATTATGAAGTCGTTCCGCAAGTTTAATCAGGGTGGCAGAAGACTCTGCCGACGCATTTTTTAATTCCCATGCGGATGTCTCCTTTACCAGATTCCAAACCTCCGATGGCAGTTTCTCCTTGAGCTGTTCCAAGGGTATCCTGCCTTTCTTTGCAACGTCGCAAAACATCCCGGCACAAATCACTTCAGGTTCCTGGTGGGCACATGGTTCTCATCATTAAAAAAGACCACGCTTACGCGCAGTCTTTTTTAATGCTGGTAACCGGAATCGAACCGGTACGGGTGTCACCACCCACAGGATTTTAAGTCCTGGGCGTCTGCCAGTTCCGCCACACCAGCATGATAATAAAATCACTAAGGTAATTTCTTACCTTAACGACCCAGATGGGACTCGAACCCACGACCTCCGCCGTGACAGGGCGGCGCTCTAACCAACTGAGCCACTAGGCCATATGGAAGTGGACCCTCGGGGACTCGAACCCCGGACCGTCCGGTTATGAGCCGGATGCTCTAACCAACTGAGCTAAAGGTCCCGCATATCCCCACGGGATAAATAAGTACCCTACGAACCAACTTCTTCCTATAGGATAAGTGACCCCTACGGGAATCGAACCCGTGTTACCGCCGTGAAAGGGCGATGTCTTAACCGCTTGACCAAGGGGCCTTTTTTGCGTAAAAAAACAGATAGATTTTTCACGCGTCAACATTAGATATATTATCATATCATCTAAGAAAATGCAAGTATTTCTCTCAGATATCTTTCTCTTTTTTCAACCCTATAGCAAAAATCATCCAATCCATAACACTTCGTTTCGGATCGTTTATGGATTGGATGGTATCTTTGTCTATTATTCTACAAAGTAATCAATGTTGCTCCAGCCTTTTCTGCCATTTTCTGCATCACATAACGGTTTGGACCGACAATCACAGCAAGCTTATCACAATCTCGTACTCCACCTGAAGAACCATAAGACAATTTGCAATTGTCAAACACGATGGATTTCAAATTCTTCGCATCACTAATTGCACTATATCGCAGAGTCCTTAATCCACTGGAAAATTCCAGTTTGGTAAGGGAATTTGTCCGATGAAAAGCTTCCTTTCTCACTGTTCTGACTGATTTCGGAACACTAAAGACCGTTCCCCTCTTTCGCGCCGGATATTTAATCAATTCTGTCATGGAGCCATTGTATAATACGCCATTCTCCACTTTATAACTGCTGCTTCCTCCCTCAAAAGCTTGAATCTGATCACATCCGTAGAAGGTATCCGCACCCAGACTTTTTAACCGGGAAGGAATCTTTACCCGCCGAATATTACTTTCACTAAACGCCAAACTTCCGATATACGTAACAGAATCAGGAAGAGAAAGTTCCGCCAGGCGATAACAACACTGAAAAGCACCATTTTCAATCTGCGTTGTGCCATTCAAAATATTCACTTTTTTCAGACGGCTCATACGATAGAATGCCGAGCTGCCAATTACATCGGCGGAGGTTGTCAACTCAACCAAATACTTATTTTCCGCAAAAGCATTGGATCGTATTTTCTTCAGACTGCCAGGGGTACGGAACGATTTATTTGTCTTGTGCAGCGGATACTGGATTAGTTTACTTTTTCCCTTATCATAAAGGACACCGTCCGCACTGCTATAATTCTTGTTTCCGGCGGCAACATGAATCGCACGAAGGCTGGTACAATTGTTGAAAGCCCCCGGATTAATCCCTTTCACACTGGCCGGTACATAAATGGTCTTCAGCTTTTTACAATCAGAAAATACGCGGTTGCCAATAAAAGTCACCTTAGAAGTCAATTTCAAACTACCGAGCTTCGTCTCACGAAATGCGCCATTTCCGATAAACTGCATTTTCTTGTTCAGCTTCAATTTTTTCAAACCACTTCCGGCAAAAGCACTATCTCCAATGGCATATACCTTTTGATTAAGCTTTACACTCTTCAGTGATTGGCAGCCATAAAATGCTCTTTTTTTAATAATGGATATATTTTTGGGTATCGTAACCTTGGTGAGCTTTACACAATTTTTAAAAAGTTCTTCCGGTATGTATGTAAGTTTCTTTGGCAACTCAACTTTTTTCAAGGAGCTGCATTTATAAAATAGTCCATTTCCCAGTTGTGTCTTTTGTCCCACAAAGGTTACACCGGACAAATCCTCACACTTTGAGAAAGCTTCCTTCCTAATCTCGTCTACACCGGCCGGAATCCGAATTGACTTCAAGGAATACGCCTTGTAAAATGCCTGCTTACCAATGGTGGACAATTTGCTGTTCAACTTAACTGTCTCCAGCTTGTAACATTTTTCAAAGGCACGCGTTCCAATCTCCTGCAAGTTTTTCGGCAATTCAATCTTCTTAAGTGAAATACAATTCGAAAAAGCCCCTGTTAAAATATCTTTGAGATTTTCATTGAATTTCACTGACGTCAAAGCTGAGCAGCCATAAAATCCTTCGTAGCCGATGGATACTAATTTGGCAGGAAGGGTAATCTCTTTCAACTTTGTGCAATTACGGAAGGCTCCTGCACCTATTATCTCCACCGATGCCGGCAAAGAAACGGTACTCATTTTACTATTCGAAAAAGCGTAGGATGCAATCTGCTTAACAGGAAAGCCCCCAAGCGTTGATGGAACTACAATTCTATCTCCATCTTTAATAAGGTCTGTCACCACAGCCGCCTTTTTACTAACGCGGTATTGAAAGCCTTCATCCTCATAAGTCTTTGCCGAGCCGTGCACCGATGATGCTGCAATGGTCAGAACAAACAATAGTGCCATAAAAATTAATTTCTTTTTCATTTTTTCCTCCTTACTAACCTCGTATTCAGTTTCTACTACTTATAACACGAATCACCTTGCAAAAATGTTGCAACTATTCTAAATTTTTTTCACTCTATTTTTCCGAAATGCCACAAAGAAGATTACCGCCAGCAAAGCCACCGCAAAAGTCATCCACAAAACAAGAGCTACCGTTCCCGCACCGACAAATGTATCATAATATCCTTTCAGATAAATAAATACAATGATGGCAGGAATTACAAAAGACATATATCCCCGCAGTGATGCCGGAAGTTTTTTCCCTTTTCCTTCGTTAACCTCCTTGCGGAAAGACTCCCAGCCCCATCCACTCTTTCTGGTACAGAACAAGACAAAAATCAACCCCCCCAGTGGCAAAATATTATAGGACACGAGAAAATCTTCCAAATCCATAATTGTCGTACCTGCCCCCATTGGTTGAATTCCCGACAGCACGTTATACCCCAGCACAGCCGGCAGGCTGAGAACAATCATCAACGGTGCATTTACTGCCACCGCCTTTTTCCGATTCCATCCAAACGTATCCAAATAATAGGAAATAATTCCTTCAAACACGGCAATTACCGTGGACAACGCTGCAAATGCCATAAAGACAAAAAACAGACCGGCCCAGATACTTCCACCCGGCATATTACTGAATACATTGGGCAGAGTCAAAAAAAGCAGAGAGGGCCCGGCTCCCGGTTCCACCCCAAAGGAAAAGCAAGCCGGGATAATAATGAATCCCGCCATCAGGGCCACAAAAGTATCTACACAGAGAATTCGTGCCCCCTCTCCCGGCAGACTGTGGTCCTTGGTCAGGTAACTTCCAAATATTTCCATATTTCCCATGCCCACACTTAAGGTAAAAAAGGCATGGGACATTGCGGCAAATATCGTGTTCCAGATTCCCTTTTCCTGAACAGCCGAAAAATCAGGAATCAGATAAAAGGCAACTCCTTTCATGGCCCCCGGCGTCAGCAGGGAATGAACTGCCAACACAATCATGAGAAGAATCAAAATACTCATCATTACTTTCGTCACTTTTTCAATACCGTTTTGCAGTCCCAGCGCACAAACGCCAAAGGCAAGAAGAATTGTTACCACAGTCCAGAAAATCATGGTGGCGGGCGACGACTGCATCGTATCGAATACCGTCTGTATCTGCTCTCCATTTAATCCACTCATCTGACCCGTAAGGGAACGATAGGCATAGTAAAGAATCCATCCTGCCACCATCGTATAAAACATCATCAATAAATAAAAGCCAACAAGACTCAGCCATCTCATATGATGCCAGTGGCTTCCTTCAGGTTCCAGTTCATGATATGCGTACGCCATACTTTTCTGACTGGCCCGTCCCACTGCAAATTCACACAACAAAATAGGCAGTCCCAATATTACAAGGAACGCCAGGTAAATCAAAATAAAGGCCGCTCCTCCATATTCACCACAGATATAGGGAAATTTCCACACATTCCCCAAACCGACGGCACATCCCGCCGAGACCAGAATAAATCCCAGCCTGGTTCCAAATTTTTCGCGTTCTCTCATCTTATCTTTATTCCCTTTCCATATTTATTCCTGTTAAAAAAAATCCGTAGATAACAACGTACCTACGGACTTAAGAACTCTCGTTCTTTAGCTCCCCGAGTAGGGCTCGAACCTACAACAACTCGGTTAACAGCCGAGTGCTCTACCATTGAGCTATCGAGGAATATTCTATCTTATTATATAGCAAAAGCCTCCAAAGAATTCATCTTTGAAAACTTTCTTAACAGATACTTTTTAGTACCTTCAAAACTACACACTGTAACCTTTCATCTCTCTGAACCAACAAGGTCAAGCCTTCGACCTATTAGTATCCGTCAGCTACATACATTACTGCACTTCCACCTCGGACCTATCTACCTCGTCGTC
>JALENH010000084.1 GCA_022767895.1 Eubacterium sp. | reverse complement strand
ACACAGCCGCTGACAATAATAGGACCGAAAGGGACAAAAAAAGTTGTGGAATCGCTGTTGATTGTAGCACAAGGGCTTCCTTTTGAAATTCACTATATAGAATTGACAGATTCTTTTCACCAGATACAAAATCACGGTTATACTATAGAAGCATTCCGTGTGAAGCATACGGTGCCCTGTTACGGATACAGTCAGGTGATACGCCGGGCGGGAAGGTTTGACCCTCAGAGAGCCAGAGAAAACGAGGTTCCCATGGCGGTATGGAGTTCTCTCCAGAAGGGAGAAAAGGTGGAACTTGACGGGGTGACCTATTTGCCAGAAATGGTGCTGGGGCCGGAGAGAAAAGGTCTAAAGGTCACGTATTGCACGGATACCAGACCGATTCCGGACATAGCGGAACATGCGAAGCATGCAGATCTTTTTATCTGTGAGGGGATGTACGGAGAGGCAGAGATGCTTCCCAAAGCGAAGGAAAACCGTCATATGATGTTTACGGAGGCGGCACAGCTGGCTAAAGAGGCTGAGGTGGCAGAGTTATGGTTGACACACTATAGTCCGTCGTTGATCCGGGTGGATGATTTCATGGAGCCGGTAAGAAAGATTTTCCCTCAGGCAAAAGCGGGGAAAGATCGTAAGTATGTCTACTTAACGTTTGAAAAAGAGGAAAACAAGGAATAAATTAGGAATATCCGAGAAAGGAGGGTGTGCATTGAAAAAGAGTAGCAGTAAGAAAAAGCAACGAAATCTTTTGACATTTATTGTAATTATTTCGCTTGTTGTGCTTGGTGCGCTGGCTGTTTACTATCAATATATGAAGAAACAGCAGATGCAGGAAACGGTGCACACGCCGACGACCGAGACGGAGAAGCTGGTGGTGAAGGATCTGGAGATGGGGTATCCGGAAACGCCGAAGGAAGTCATCAAGTTGTTTGGAAGAATCAACCAGTGTATTTATAATAAGAAATTATCGGATGATGATTTCTCTTCCCTTGTGGGACAACTGCGAACCTTGTATTGTAAGGAACTGAAAGAACTGAACGAGCAGGAGAAGATGGAGTCAGACATTGAAAAGGAGAAAGAGACATATCAATCCCAGAACCGGAAAATTATTAACTATGATATAGATGAGGAACGGAATTATCAGTATAAGAAAATTGACGGTGTGGAAATGGTGTACTTGAAATTTTCGTATTTTATCCGCTCCGGAAACGATTATAATACAGTAAATTGGTATGCCATCCTGGTGAAAGAGGAAGATAAATGGAAAATCCGCGAGTTTAATCCTCTGGGGACGGAGGAAGGACAGTCTGCGGAAAGTAAGAAATAGCCGATAGGCAGAAATGAGGATAGTTTTGGAGCAAAAGAAGATAACGGTGCTTGCAATCGAGAGTTCCTGTGACGAGACGGCAGCAGCGGTTGTGGTCAATGGGCGCAAAGTTCTTTCTAATATTATAGCGTCTCAGATTGATATTCATAAGCTGTATGGCGGTGTCGTGCCGGAGATTGCTTCCCGCAAGCACATCGAAAAAATAAATCAGGTGATTGAGGAGGCTCTTACTGAGTCCGGGAAAACATGGGATGACATTGATGCGATTTGTGTTACCTATGGCCCCGGATTGGTCGGGGCTTTATTGGTGGGCGTCGGAGCAGCGAAAGCAATCAGCTATGCAACTGGGAAACCGCTTATAGGTGTGCATCATATCGAGGGTCATATTTCCGCCAACTACATTGCCAATCCGGATTTGGAACCGCCGTTTCTGTGCCTTGTGGCATCCGGCGGACACAGTCATTTGGTGATTGTGCGTGATTATGGAGAGTATGAGATTTTGGGAAGAACAAGAGATGATGCGGCAGGAGAGGCGTTTGACAAGGTGGCAAGGGCCATTGGCCTGGGCTATCCGGGCGGTCCGAAGATTGATAAACTCTCCAAGGAAGGGAATCCCCAGGCGATTGAGTTCCCGAGGGCTTCCATCGAGGGTGCACCCTATGATTTTAGTTTTAGCGGGGTCAAATCAGCCGTCCTCAATTATATCAATGGATGTAAAATGAAGGGTGCGACCTATTCGGAAAAGGATATTGCTGCGTCGTTCCAACAGGCAGTTGTGGATGTGCTGGTGGATCATACAATGGCGGCAGCAAAAGACTATCATATTGATAAAATCGCCATAGCCGGAGGCGTGGCATGTAATACGGGACTCCGGGAGGGGATGAAAAAAGCTTGTGAGGAGAGGGGGTATTCCTTCTATTTGCCCACGCCGGTTTTATGTACCGACAATGCGGCCATGATTGGCGCGGCAGGATACTATGATTATATGAATGGTGTGCGGCACGGGCTGGATTTGAATGCTGTGCCGGGGTTGAAACTGGGGGGCTAAAGCCATGCAACCTCGCAAGCATAGCTTGCTCGGTCACAAAGCGAACTTCGTTCGCTATGCTGTCGCCCTATACTCACAACAAGCTATCCACCTTTACGAGAACAAGCTCTCGACAGTGGATGCCTTGTTGCGAGTGCATGGCTTTGAGCTTTCGTGAAAAAAATGTCTTGACATGGTTGGGGTGGGGATGATATACTGTTCAAGCAGTCTTGGAGAGGTGTCCGAGTGGTTTAAGGAGCCGGTCTTGAAAACCGGTGACTCCGAAAGGGGCCGTGGGTTCGAATCCCACCTTCTCCGTTTGGTCATCTGACCAACATATATATATCAATATTATTTCAGCTATGGAGAAGTACCCAAGTGGCTGAAGGGGCTCCCCTGGAAAGGGAGTAGGTCGTTAATAGCGGCGCGAGGGTTCAAATCCCTCCTTCTCCGTTTCGAAAATGTCAGAAAAGTTTCTGGCATTTTTTTTTCATTTTGCACTAAAATGCTGTTCTGAATTGTGTTATAGGGTGAAAGGAGCTAAGATGTTGAACGTTCAAACAGAAAAACAATACATAGAAATAGTAGAGAAATATGCGGATATGATTTATCGAATTGCTTATC
>JALENH010000077.1 GCA_022767895.1 Eubacterium sp. | reverse complement strand
TGGCAGTGACATGAACAAGGTCATGGATTTTCTCAAGAAGAACTTGGAGAAGAATAAAGACGCCCTTATGTACTACTGTTGTCTGGGATATGATGGAGGGGTATTCCCGGCGGATCATTCGAAACTGGATTTGGACCCTACCACACGAGGCTGGTGGAAAGAAGCAATTGAGAAAGATGGCCTGATTTATACGGAGCCGTATACGGATTTTGCTACCGGACAGATGATTGTATCCATCGCAACCCCATTCAAAATGGACGGGAAACAGGCTGTTATGCTGGCGGATATCACCATAGACAGTCTGATTGATATTGTGCAGAATGTCAGTAGCGATGAAAGCATACAGACATTCCTTTTGGCGAGTGATAACAGTGTTATTACCCATGAAAACAAAGAATATTTACCGAAAGAAAAGGGAAACACCATCTTGACAGATGTTTTGCCTATTGATTTAAACAGTGAGGGGGTTACCACTTTTACCGACTATGATAAAGCTGAAAAATATTGCGTTGTGAGCAAGGTTTCGGCTACCGACTGGAAACTGGGAATTACGCAGAATGCATCGGTAATTAATGGTAAGATTAGAGATAATCTTATTTTACCTTTATGTGCTGATTTTATCCTTCTGATTTTGACCCTGATTCTCCTGAACCTTGTTATCAACAGAATGTTAAAACCGATGGCGGCCTTGAGTCGATTTGTCAAGGAAAAAGTTATAGGAGAGAAGAACTGTAAGAATCATAAAAATGAAGTGGAAGAGATTCGTTATCTGATTGATGAACTGGAGAGCCGTGTGGTTTCGACAATTCATAAAACCCAGGAAGAGACTGCCCGTATTCAGACCATGATGACAGGAACGAGTGACCGGGTATCTGAAATGAATGGGAACATTATGGAAATCAGTGCGACGATGGAAGAGACAGGAGCCAGCGTGACAGGACAGACGGAAAGTATTCATGGTATTGACCAGAGTTGTCAGGAAGTTACAAAAGCAATCGATGATTTGGTATCCAATACACGGAATATGAGTCAGCGGGCTGAGGAGATTGTTAATCATGTGGAGAAAATCGTCCCTGAACTTATTGATGATAAGAAAAATGCTACGGAGATGACCCAAAATAGCAAAAAGAAGCTCCAGACAGCCATTGAGGAGACAAAAGTTATTGAAGAAATTGTGGATGTCTCCAATGCGATTAGTGAGATTGCCGAGCAAACCAATTTGCTGGCGCTGAACGCATCGATTGAGGCTGCAAGAGCAGGGGATTCGGGAAAAGGTTTTGCGGTTGTAGCGTCTGAAATTAAAAATTTGAGTGATACGACCAGCAGTGAAATCGAGAAGGTAAACGCTCTGACAGAGAGAGTCATGAAGAGTGTGAATGCCCTGTCGGAAGAAAGCCATAGTTTGATTTCTTTCCTGGACGAGGTTGTTATGCAGGATTATGACCGGCTGGAGGATCTTGCTGACAGCTATAAGGAAGATGCTTCTTATTATGTAAGTGTAAGTGAAACGCTTGACTCTACAGCTGAGGAGTTGAGCTCTTCCATTGACAATATCAACAAGGTTTTAGATACGATTAGTCTGTCCCAGCAGGAACTGGATGATGCGGTGCAATCGGTGAATAACAATTTACAGCAGATTACCAACGCCAGTGAAAATGTGTCCGGCGAAACGCAAGATGTGATGGAAAGCGTAGAATCATTGCAGGCAACGATGGAACAGTTTAACGTGTGAAAAATGGCAATATGAAAGTTAGAAATCCTATTTTATTAGTGCTTACCGCCCTGATTTGGGGAGTTGCTTTTGTGGCTCAGCAGCAGGGTGGTGAGATGTTGGGTCCATATAGTTTTAATGGAATTCGCTCTCTGCTTGGCGGACTTGTTTTACTACCTGTTTTAGCTGTGATGAGGCGAAAAGGGGAAAAAGAAAAAAGCAACCGAAGAGAACTTCTAATAGGTGGCTGCCTTTGTGGATTCTTTTTGTTTGCAGGAAGTACCGTACAGCAACTGGGTCTGTATTATGGAGCCGGTGTAGGAAAAGCGGGATTTCTTACGGCATTTTATATTATATTGGTGCCGATGCTAGGAATTTTCATAAAAAGAAAATGTGGTTTTCACATTTGGGCAGCAGTTTTGCTGGCACTTGTAGGATTCTATTTTTTGTGTGTCAACGGAGACTTTGTGCTGAAGGGGGCAGACCTTTTGTTGCTGGCATGTGCCCTGCTATTCGCCATTCATATTCTGGTGATTGATTACTTTTCACCACGAGTGAATGGAGTAGCCATGTCCTGCATTCAGTTTTTTGTATGTGGAATCCTGAGTTTGATTCCGATGATGACAGAAAACGGAGAGGGACTGAGACTACTGCTTGTATCCCAGGAGGCATGGATTCCGGTTTTGTATGGTGGTATCATGTCATGTGGAGTGGCGTACACGTTGCAGATTGTGGGACAGAAAGGTGTGAATCCCACTGTGGCTTCCCTGCTTTTAAGTTTGGAATCCGTGTTTTCTGTTTTGGCTGGATGGATTCTTTTGGGGGAAGCATTGAAGGGAAGAGAGTTGTTGGGGTGTGGACTGATTTTTATAGCAATTATTCTGGCACAACTGCCGATAAAAATAGATAAAAGATACATTTGAAAAAAGGATTGGAGTGAGTCTTATGTATAGTGTACTGATTGGATTACAAGTGATTGGACTTGGGTTGATTGTTTATTCCCTTATTTATATGTTCCGAGGAGAATCTACTTATGCCCAGAAACTCATGATTTTTTTTATGGCAGCAGAACTGGTCCAAAACTCCGGGTTTCTATTGGAGTTGCTGGCAAAATCAAAAGAGGCTGCTATGACGGCTGTTAAATTTCAGTACATCGGATCGTGTCTTGTGGCGCTCTTTTATATGATGTTTGTCCGTTATTACTGTACAAGACGTGAAAAAAAGGCTTTTGAGAGGATTCTATTTGCTATTGATGCTGTCATCTGGATTATGGTGTGGACATGTGAGTACCATTCCCTGTATTATACGAAAGTTGATTTTGTACATACCGGGTTGTATCCGCATCTCGAGTTGAGCTATGGACCGTTTTTCTATCTCTATATGCTAAACTCTGCCATCATTCCGTGGTTCATGTCATTATCAATTTTGATTCGGGTTTACTTTAAAGAGGAAAATGAAAAGAAGAAAAAAAATCTCAGACTTGTTATATTGTTTACGGCGGTTTGCCTTGCGATTATGTTTATGTATGTCACGCGTGTGTTCCCGGCGGGATATGATCCGACGCCGATTTGTATGGCATTTATGCTGTCATTGATGGTTATTTTTATCTGGAACAGAAAAGATTATGATTTGATTCGAGAGGCGGCTAATACAGCGTTAAACGCATTGGATTACTGCGTTGTTACTGTGGATCAGGATGGGGAAATTTTGAGTTTTAATGATTGTGCATTTACATTGTTTCCCAATCTGAAAATATCAGGACGGCTTGGAGATGTAAATCGTTTTCCCATGCAGATACTGGATCCAAAGGATGATGGTAAATTTGTCATGGGAAACCGGCATTATGAATCCAGTGTAAAAAAATTGGAGGGAGTCGATCACGATATCCGAGGATATACTATTTTGCTCACGGATGTGACAGATACTTTTGAATATATAGAAAAAGTCGATGAGATGAGGAAAAATGCAGAGAATGCCAATCGTGCCAAGACCGACTTTCTGGCGAATATGTCTCATGAAATTCGTACTCCGATGAATGCTGTTGTGGGCATGAGCGAATTGATTATCGAGGAAAGCCGTGGCCGTAAGGTGTACGACTATGCCTGCAATATCAAATCCGCAGCTTTGAATTTGCTTTCCATCATTAATGGAATATTGGATTTGTCCAAAGTAGAAGCAGGAAAAATGGAACTGGTGATGGAACCTTATTACATTCAGCTTCTGATTCAGGATATGGAAAGCCTGATTCACGTGGCAGCGGCACAGAATGGATTGCAGCTTCGAGTAAAAATGAGTGATTCTATTCCATGTCAGCTTATAGGAGATGAGGGAAGAATTCGACAGATTCTCATTAATATATTGAACAACGCCATCAAATTTACAAAAAAAGGATATGTAAGTTTGGAAGTATCCGGTATTTGTACAGATAATGATCAGTGTCTTTTAAAGTTTGTTATTGAGGACACCGGAATTGGTATTCGTGAGGAAGAAATCAAGACTATTTTTGAGGCATTTGAGCAGGTAGACATGAGCAGGAACCGCAAAAAAGAGGGAACGGGACTGGGTCTTGCCATTACACAGCGTCTTGTGCAATTGATGGGAGGAAGTATTCAGGTAGAGAGTGAATATGGAAAGGGAACACGTTTTACCGTCGAGATTGCCCAGCAGATTGAAGATTACCATACGGTCAAGGAGAATCCGGTAAACAGAGAGGAAATGCAGTCGGTAGATGATCGTATGTTTACGGTTCCGGATTATCGTGTTTTAGTGGTGGATGATAACAAGATTAACCGCAATGTAGCAACCAGTATGTTGAAGATGTATAAAATGCAGGTGGACGAGGCTGAATGTGGGAAAGACGCAATTACCTTTGCAAAAGAGAATAAATATGATATGATATTGTTGGATCATATGATGCCGGAGATGGATGGTATTGAGACGGCCCGCCATATACGAACCGAATGTGGTTCGAATGGGCGTACAGTGGTTATTGTTGCCCTTACAGCCAATGCGATACAGGGGGCAAGGGAAATGTATCTGGAGAATGGATTTGACGAATTTTTGTCTAAGCCATTTGAGAGAATCCAGTTGCATGCTCTTCTGGCGAAGTGGATTCCGGAGAGACGCAAAGAATATAAGGAAAATGGATATGTAAAGAAGGACAAGATTTCAGAAGATGATATGGCAGAGATTTTCATGAATGGAATCAATATCCGAAAGGCAGCCACAAGTGGTGCCGGCGATATTACAGATTATCTCAATCTACTGGATCTCTTTTATGCTGATGGCGTGGAGAAGATTCCCTATTTTGAAGAACTTGTTCAGAATGAGGATTATAAAAATTATGCCATTGAAACACATGCGTTGAAGAGTGCAGCAATCAATATTGGTGCTGAGGCTTTGTCGGCAGAAGCACAAGAACATGAGATGGCTGCCAAAGAGGGAGATGAGAATTTCATTAAGGATAAATATCAGAGATTAATTGTTGATTATGAAGAAGTGCTTTCTGAAATTGAACGAGTTTTGAAGAAGAAACAGTTCGGACAATTTGAGGAAAAAAGTGGAGGGGAAAGAAAACCAATTGATGAGGAAGATATTTATCCGGAAGTAGAGAAGATTCTACACAATTTAGAAAAGTTTCACTCCAAAGAGGCGGCAAAGGGAGTTGACTCACTTCTAGAGTATGTATTGCCGGAGATGGTTGAGAAGAGATTGAAAAAAATTAAGTCTTTACTCAAGAGGTATGAGGATGATAATGCAGAGGATGGTCTCAGAGAGCTATTGGATGATTTGAGTAAATAACATAGGAGTCATATTCATGGAACGGAGGATAGAAAATGAAGCGTAAAAAGATTTTGGTGGTAGATGATAATACAGTTAATCTGGCTACCATCGAGAGAGATCTTAAGGAACAGTACGAAGTGGTTCCCATGATTTCAGGCCAAAGAGCAATTAAGTATTTGTATACAGAAAATGTGGATTTGATATTACTGGACGTCGAGATGCCTATGAAAGACGGTATTCAAACGTTGCAGGAAATACGTACGTTGGAAAATGGCGTAACGCTACCAGTTATTTTTCTTACTGCCAATAAGGACAGAAGGACAGTTATTGAGGGGTCTAAGCTGGGTATCATGGACTATATTACCAAGCCTTTTGAGTCCGATGATTTGATAAACCGGATTGAAAGGGTGTTTAAGAGACTTGGTATGATTCCTATCGATGATAAAGAGCTGTTGCAGAATCTGCAGAAAGTTGAAGATAATATTGCTCAAAACCTAATTCCACAAGCGATTGCCCTTTCAGAAGAAGTCTCGGGGTACCAGATTGATGAAGAGATTGCCGGCAGAATGAAGAATATTAAGATGAAATTGAGTCAGGGAGACATGGGGTCTGCCCAGAATACGATTCGCCGAGTGATTGGAGTGGTTGAGTCCCGTATGGGAATCCAGCACAGTGAGTTGAGAAATATGGGAAACCGGGAATTGTATGAGCAACTGCGAGATGTGGAGAGAAATGTGGAGAATTTCATGACTAAGGAGGCAGTGCGTACGTGCAAGGGGATATTGGAGTACAATCTCGAAAAGGGAATCAGAGATGATGTACAGGCTGTTTTGGATTGCCTTCTGGCATATGATGATGATACAGCTTTATCCCTTCTTCGGAAACTTTTTGAGGAAGTGCATTAGATTAATATGTAAGAAAGGCGGAGGCTGGGGTAAGCCGAGAAGATAGCAAGATAGAATCGGAATAATGAAAGAGTTTGGTCAGCACCATCGGATGACAGATGGTGCTGACTTTTGGGGGTAAGAAGCAAGGAGGAAACCTATTTATGATTCGAGTAGCAGAAACAGAAAATGGTCTGATAAGAGGAATTGAAGCAGCGGACCCAAGGATTACGGCGTTTAAGGGAATTCCCTTTGCGGCTCCGCCAGTGGGAGAAAATCGTTGGCGGGCACCTCAGCCGGCAGAAAATTGGGACGGGATACGGGACGCATCCCGTTTTGCACCGATTGCAATGCAGAGTACACCGGGACTGGGGACCGATGTTTATTGCCGGGAGTGGCATGTTGACCCTGAAATTCCGATGGATGAAGACTGCCTTTATCTCAATGTATGGACCAGTGCAAAGGATACAAGCGAACGTCAGCCGGTATTGGTGTGGTATTTTGGTGGTGCTTTGCAATGGGGGTATCCTTCTGAGATGGAGTTTGATGGTGAGCGAATAGCTAGAAGGGGTGTGGTCGTTGTTACGGTAAACTATCGCATTAATGTTTTTGGTTTTTTAGCTCATCCGGAATTGACAAAAGAGGCACCGGAGGCACCAACCAATTTTGGTAATCTTGACCAGCAGGCGGGATTGCGCTGGGTGTCGCGAAATATTGCTGCCTTTGGCGGTGACCCGGACAATGTTACGATTGCCGGACAGTCCGCCGGAGGAGGAAGTGTGCTGACACAGATGACCTGTCCGGATAATTTTGGTCTGTTTCATAAGGCGGTCATCATGAGTGCTATGATACGTAGCCCATATGGTGAGGTGTCAGTAGGTGTTCCAAAACCGTTGGGAAGTGCTGAAAAGCAGGGTGAGGAATTTTTTGAAATTCTGGGTGTTAAGACATTGGAGGAAGCACGGAAACTGGATGCCAATTTCATTCGCGACAGATATGATGAGTTTATGAGGAAAAACGGCATGAGGTTGGATCGCATGATGGTAACCGCGTTGGACAATAACATTTGTGTGGGTGATCCCATTAAGCTTTTTGCGGAAGGAAAATATGGAGATGTTCCGGTGATGTCGGGAAATACACCGGATGAGTTTCCAAACTTGATTCATGTGGAACAGGAGGAAGAACTGGAGGAGAGGACCCGAGAATTATTTGGTGACAGAGCGGAACGTTTTCTGCAGTTTCCAGAAGCACGTAGAAAAACAGAAGAAGGTTTTGCACCAGTCAGTGGAATCGAGTGTACCGTGAAAAGTTCCTTTTTATTGAATCAGAAGAGTGAGCATCCAAGAGACTGCTACTATTATCGCTTTGCACCGGATATTCCGGGAGAGGATAATCCGGGAGCATTTCATTCTGTGGATTTGTGGTTCTTCTTTGAAACACTTGCTAAATGCTGGCGGCCTTTTGTGGGAAGACATTATGACCTTTCTCGTCAGATGTGCAATTATTGGACGAATTTTATCAAGACGGGTAATCCTAATGGCAGGGATGTAGATGGAAGTGAGATGCCACATTGGGATTCCTATCAGGAAGCACACCGAAGTGAAATGGTGTTTTCTCCGGATGGTTCCTATGCACAGACTGGGTGTGAGTCAGAATTTGTGCAGTTTCTCATTGATGATATTATGAGGCAACTGAGAAAATAACCCATGGAGGCTGATAATGAGAGGAATTAGGAAACTGATTGTATCAGACCGGGCTTTTTATCACAAAGTGTTGTTTCTGGCAACGCCGATTGCCCTGCAAAGTCTGATTACAATTGGTGTAAATATGCTGGATAATCTGATGGTAGGAAGCTTGGGTGAGGTTAAGCTTTCTGCTGTCTCACTAGCCAACCAGTTTATTTCCATCTATCATATTTTGTGCATGGGCATTGGGATGGGGGCTTCTGTTTTGGTTTCCCGTTACTGGGGAATGAAGGAGAGAGAAGCGGAACGTGCAACGCAGGCATTGAAGAAGACGCTTTGTATTATGATTCGCTTAGCGGTTGGACTGGCACTGGTGTTTGCGGCAGTTACATTTTTGTTCCCAGAGGATATCATGAGGATGTTCACTACGGAAGGAGCTGTTATTCCTATGGGAGTGCGCTATTTCCGATACTCTGTTGCTACCTATTTTTTTCTGGGGCTGTCTTTGACTTGTACGATTGTGTTAAGAAGTGTTGGTCAGGTGAAGATTCCTTTGATGGTTTCTGTGGGGGCTTTTGTAATCAATTTGGGAGCAAATTATGTACTCATCTATGGGAAAATGGGTCTACCTCGTATGGAAGTTGCGGGAGCGGCTTTGGGAACATTGATAGCAAGAGTTTTTGAAGCGGGCGTTATCTGTGGATATCTTTTTTTCAGGGATCAGCATATTGGTTTTCGACTGAGACATGTATTCATGAAGACCGGGGATTTGCTGAGGGAGTATATCCGCATCAGTATTCCTGTACTGATTAGTGATGGGATTCTGGCACTGGGCAATGCTGTAGTAGCCATGGTGATCGGAAGACTGGGGGTTACTTTTGTGGCGGCAAATTCCATTACCAGTGTGACACAGCAGATGAGCACGGTCTTAATACAGGGAGTGTGTCAGGCAGGTGCCATTGTTACCGGTCAGACATTAGGTGAGGGTAAAAAAGACAAAGCGATGCAACAGGGCTATGGTTTTCTTGGCCTGGGCATTGGTTTGGGAGCATTGTCGGCGTTATTTGTTGTTTCGGTTAGTGGTCTGATTATTCATTCCTATCATGTCTCTGAAGAGACGGTGGAAATTGCCTATCAATTGATGAATGCCATTAGTCTGATTCTGATTTTTCAGGCAACCAACAGCATCATGACGAAAGGTGTGTTGAGAGGGGGCGGGGACACGAAACGTCTGATGCTGATGGATAACATTTTTTTATGGGTATTGTCAATTCCGCTGGGGATGCTTGCGGGATTTGTCTTTCACCTTCCCGCTTTTGCCATATACGTCTGCCTGAAATTTGATCAGATTGCAAAGGCATTTTGGTGCGTATATCGTTTGCGGGGGGGAAAGTGGATTAAGAAAATTAGCGCAGGGTAATTAGCAAAAAGGTGAAGGATAACTCACTATTTGGGTTGAAACGTCGAAAAATGGAACAATAGTTCCTGCCATAATGAACGATTGGTTAATTCAATTACTGATTAAGAGACATATAATAAAAAGTGAAAAAAAACTCCGCATTTTGGTGAATTGTATGTAAATTGGCGAGAATCAGTAATGAGGTGGAACATATGAACCAATGGGTAAGTGCGTTAGCAAGGACAGTACGGGAAACCAGAAAAGGAAAGCATCTATCGCAAGAGGCGTTGGCGGAAAGGATAGGCGTTTGTAAAAGGACGATTATTGACATTGAAAATAACACGGGAAATCCCAAGTTTGAAGTCTTGTGTAAATTGGTTAAAGAGTTGGACTTACCGGTACATAAAGTGTTCTATCCTGAAACAACCGAAAATTTGGCGTTGCAGAATATACTTATCGAGGAAATAAAATCTTGTTCGGAAACGGAAATGAATGTTATTTTATCTGTTCTAAAAGGGGTGAGGCATGCATTAAGGGAGGAGAATGTATGAAATAGTCCTAAATAAAATGGAATTCCAATCAGCGAGAGAATTTGATGCCAAGCATCATCTCTTCTCGAGTGGATTGGAATTCCTTTTTCATCTTTTATGTCCCTTGACATTTTTTGGAAAATTATAGAAAATAAACATGATAGTTCATAAAATTAGGAGAGGAAGCAATATGGAAAAAGACCTGTTATTTCAACATTTTAAGGCGATAGGGGATATTAAAACAACCATTTCTGGAGCAGAAAATCTTGAGGAAGCACTCCGGCACTGTGTACATATTATCAGTGATGTCTGTAAGGCCGAAAGTGCCATCATATGGTATTTCGACAAGAATGGAGACCAAAAACTTCATGCTATCTATGCCCGGGGAAAGCAGATTTTGATGGATCAAATGGTGGAGCCGGGAGAAGGCGTTGTGGGAAAAGTATTTGCAGAGAGTTCCCCCGTGTTTGAGACAGAGAAGATTTCAGAAGGAGAGGAAAAAGTCCACTCTATGATTTGTGTTCCGCTGGAAAATAGCTACGAGACATTAGGATGCATTCAGTTCATTAACCGGCGGGATGGGCAGGCGTTTACGGATGAGGATGCGGATGTCTGTCAGATTATGGCGATGATGGCGGCAACAGCCATTGACGAGAGTGGTCTGGATGTAGGGGTTAGCGATAAAAAACCTGTGATTATATCTTTGCGGGATGTCACCAAAGTATTTAAAAATGGGGATTCGTTAACACAAGTATTAAAAGGCGTAAATCTGGATGTATATGAGGGAGAACTTTTAGTTGTGCTGGGAGAGTCCGGCTGTGGAAAATCCACCATGCTCAATATCATAGGTGGAATGGATCAGCTCACTGAGGGAACCTTTCATTTTATGGGGAATGATTATTCGCATGCCCCGGAACAATTATTGACAGAATATCGGCGCGATTATATTGGTTTCATTTTCCAATCTTATAATCTGATGCCAAATCTGACCGCTCTGCAAAATTTGAAATTCATAGCTGAATTAAAGAAAGACTCCGATGATCCGGAACGAGCTTTGGAATGGGTGGGAATGTCAGAGAGAAAGAATCATTATCCATCCCAGATGAGTGGTGGACAGCAGCAGAGGGTATCCATTGCCCGTGCACTGGTGAAGAGACCAAAACTTATTTTGGCAGATGAACCCACAGCGGCGCTGGATTATTCTACGGGAATTGAAGTACTTACTGTGATTGAAAAGGTGGCTGCCGC
>JALENH010000322.1 GCA_022767895.1 Eubacterium sp. | reverse complement strand
TTTTTTTTCATTTTGCACTAAAATGCTGTTCTGAATTGTGTTATAGGGTGAAAGGAGCTAAGATGTTGAACGTTCAAACAGAAAAACAATACATAGAAATAGTAGAGAAATATGCGGATATGATTTATCGAATTGCTTATCAAAAGGTATTAAATCGGTACGATGCTGAGGATATTGTCCAAGATGTTTTTGTGAAACTGCTGAGTAACAAAAGCTATTTTCGGGATGAAGAGCATATGAAGGCGTGGTTAATCCGTGTGACAATTAATTTATGTATAAATTACAATAAATCGCTGGCGAGGCAGAAGACAGTTTCGGTCGAACAACTGGACATTCCGTTTACGCAACAGGAAACGGGAATTTTGGAAGAACTGTATTTGTTGCCTGAGGATGAGAGAAATATTTTGTATTTGTATTATTACGAAGGATACAAGATAAGGGAAATTGCAAAAATTCTCAGGCAAAAACAAAACACAATTAATTCAAAATTAACAAGAGCTCGAAATAAACTAAAAAAAATAATGGAGGTTAATAATGAATGACGATTATAAAAGTGCACTGAGTAAAATTCATCTGAACGATATACAAAAAGAGCAGATGAAACAGTTATTCAAAAAAAAGCATATGAGAAGAAAAAATATAATTGCGAAGTCCATCGTGGCTGCGGCCGCTGCAGTGGCGCTCGTACTTGGCACGGTTGGAGTAGGGAAGATGATTGGTGTGGGAGATGCAGATTGTTTTACGTTACAGGTTAATGCCAAAGAAATGGGGCAGGAAGGCGATAAAAATATTTCGGATGAATATGTATATGATGTTTCCATAAGTAGTCCGGGAGAAAATACAATCGCTTATAATACAGAATTTCCAATAATCTGTAAGGGGGAAAATATTAGCACTGTCACATATTCGGTAAAAGGAGGACTGTTTCAGATTACTAATCCGGTGAATGAACGCATTGTTATCAATGGACAGAAACCGTCTAAAGAACTTTGGATGCCAAGTGCCTACAATGACATGACAAAAGAGAAAAAGGAATTGAACCAATATACCTCGTTTACCGTCGACTATACAAAACAAAAGTCGGAACATACTGTAATTACAGTGGGCTATAATTCAAAGATGTATTCGCCGGAAAAGTCTTGGAATATATACAGCATGTATCACTCGAAGGCAGCACGTACACCGGAGGGGCTTGCAGAAGTGTATGAAGAGTTTTATCGTGACCTTGATATCACTTGTACTGTGACGTTTGTCGATGGCAAAACAGCAACGAAGAAGATTGTCGTTTCGGCACTGCCTGAGGAAAATGAATATGGCGATTCTGATTTTACGGGAGATAATGGCACAGTTGTTACCTGTTACCGGGTGAAAAAATAGTTGATTGTTGCACATGGTATGTAAAAAGATGGAACAGTGGTTGGAATGATTGCGGTTCCATCTTTTGATATGTGGGATATTCGTGGGTGAAAGTAACGATATTTAGGTAATGATAATGTATTATATGGGAAAAAGTAAAAAAATAAAAAAACATGTTGACAAAGCTCGATTCGTTTGTTAATATATAACTCGTTGACGCGCTCAAGTCTTTCGCTTTTTGAAAGAAAAGAACTTGAAAAAAATTAAAAAAAGTGTTGACAAGCAAAAAAGTATCTG
>JALENH010000071.1 GCA_022767895.1 Eubacterium sp. | reverse complement strand
CATGGGCCAGTTTCCCCTCGATCACGCCGGTTGCCGTATCCACCGTGCCGTCGGGGTAGGCGCAGGCAATCACACAGACAAACCGAGCATCTCTCTGTTCCTCCGGCACACCCTCGCATCGTTTCAGAAGCTCCGCATTTTTAATGGAATACGGCGTGTCCTCTCCCAGATAGCGGGCCGAATAAATACCAGGCTCTTTGTTCAGATAATCCACTTCAAAGCCGGAATCATCCGCCAGAACCATCTCACCAGTCGCCTCCATCACCGTCTTCGCCTTGATGACCGCATTTTCCTCGAAGGTCTTGCCATCCTCCACAATATCCACATCCACTCCCAGATCTTTCATGGATAAAATCTCATAATCGTCTCCCAGCATCTGCCGGAACTCATTTACTTTTCCCTGATTGCCTGTAGCAAAAACCAGTCTTTTCTTACTCATTTTCCTGTCTTTCCTTTCTCTTTGCCGGCGGCTTTGCGCCCATGTACTGATACAAATAAGTCTTCATCATACCATTATATATTTTTCGGTTCTTCGTAGCCTTCCCCCGGTCTCCTCCGGCAGCAATGGCTTTCTGTGCATCTTCATAGCCACTGAGCAGGAAAAAGGACCAGGTATCGTTATCCGCCATAACTTGTCCTATGGTACGATACAACGCAAACATTTCCTCTTTGGTGGAAAGTCGCTCTCCGTAGGGAGGATTGCTAATGACAAAACCATACTTTTTCGGATTGCTGAAATCCTTCACGTCGCGCTGTTGGAAATGAATATACTCCTCCACACCGGCCAGCTTTGCATTGGCCCTTGCCATCCGCAGAACTTCATCGCTGATATCGTATCCCTGAATATGTAACTCCACATCGTCACGGATTCGATCCTCTGCTTCTGTAATCGCATCATACCAGACTTTCTTCGGAATCAGATTTTTCCAATCCTCTGCCGTAAATTCACGGTTCATCCCCGGAGCCATATCCAGTGCAATCATAGCCGCCTCAATGGGGATGGTACCACTGCCACAAAAAGGATCCACCAGAATCCTGTCTCCATGCCAGGGAGAGAGCAGAATCATGGCAGCTGCCAGTGTCTCCGTCACAGGAGCAGGAGCCGTGTATTTGCGGTACCCCCTCTTGTGCAGCGACTCTCCCGTGGTATCAATCCCAATGGTTACAACATCTTTAACAATGCTGATTCGCAACGGATAGGAAGCACCTGTCTCTTCAAACCAATCCGTATGATACGTTCGTTTCAGTCTCTCCACCATTGCTTTCTTTACAATTTTCTGGATATCCGAAGGGCTGAAAAGTTTGCTGCTGACAGAGTTGGCCTTCGTCACCCAGAACTTCCCATCCTCCGGAATATATTCCTCCCAGGGGATAGCCTTTACCGCTTCAAACAAGTCGTCAAAAGTCACCGCCCGGAAACTATCTACCTTCAACAAGACTCTCTCCGTGGTACGAAGAAAAATATTCGCCCGCGCAATGGCGTCCACACCGCCACGGAATGTCACCTTGCCGTTGTCCACCTGGGTAATTTCGTAGCCCAAATCCTGAATTTCTCTTTTCAATACCGCCTCCATGCCAAAATGGCAGGGTGCGATTAGTTCATACTGTCTCATAACAACCTCATTTTCTGATTTCTTCATAACCCCCGGCTATACTGGAGGCCCATTTCCCTTTTTTCGACAGCTCTCTGGCTGCCTTCAGGCTGTGATTGCCATGGTCACAATAAAAAATAATACGGTCATAATTCATAAACTCTTTCATATGTTCATCCAGTTCCTCATAAGGAATATTCCATGCACCGGATACATGGCCCTCCTCATAAGATTCCCTGTCACGCAGATCCACCAACAGGGTTCCGCTGTGGTAAATATATTTCGAGGCCTCCGGCCAGGATACAAGCTGTGGCTTCATATGCAATCCTTTTTATTTTCAATCTATTCTGCCCAACTTGTCAGTATGACCAAAGAGCCGGTCCCAATCGACCGGCTCCCGACAAATCAATCACAGTTTTTGGAATTGTTACCAGAAGAATTCTTGCTGCTGTTTCTGCTGGCATTTTTACTTGCATTCCTGCTCGTGTTTTTGCTCGAATTGCTGGTTTTGTTATTGCTTGTATTCTTGCTGTCATTACGAGCATTATTGCTTGTCTTGTTGGAATTTGCTTCATTAAACTCATCTAAAAAGTTTCTAGCCATGATTTCCTCCTGTCTGTGTGATTCCACGACAAAAAGCCGCTTCCTCGTTGATACGTTACAGGAATAGTATCTCTCATGACTTATTTTTTATACATGCAGAGCCTGTCAAGCTTTTCCAACAGAACCAAATAATTCCATTTTTTCTTTTACCGTCGCTTTGATTGCTTCTGTACCAGGTGCCAGAAGTTTACGCGGATCAAAGCCCTTACCTTCAAGGTCCTTGCCCGCTTCGATATAAGCACGTGTTGCTTCCTGGAAGGAAAGCTGGCACTCTGTATTTACGTTAATCTTAGAAACACCAAGGGAGATTGCTTTCTTAATCATATCTTCCGGAATACCGGTACCTCCATGAAGCACGAGAGGCATCGTTCCTGTCTTCTCCTGAACAGCTGCCAGTGTCTCAAAGCTGAGTCCTGCCCAGTTGTCCGGATACTTACCATGGATATTTCCAATACCGGCTGCCAGCATCGTAACCCCGAGATCTGCTACCATCTTGCACTCTTCCGGATCTGCGCACTCGCCAGCACCTACCACGCCGTCTTCCTCGCCACCGATGGAACCTACCTCAGCCTCAATGGACATTCCTTTTTCCTTGCAAATCGCTACCAATTCCTTCGTCTTTTCCACATTCTCCTCAATTGGATAATGGGAACCATCAAACATGATGGAAGAAAAACCAGCTTCAATACAAGCTTTCGCGCCTTCGTAACTACCGTGGTCCAGATGAAGAGCAACCGGAACGGTAATACCAAGTTCCTCCAGCATTCCATTCACCATACCTACAACCGTCTTGTAACCACACATATACTTTCCTGCACCCTCTGATACACCAAGGATAACCGGGGAGTTCAACTCCTGAGCAGTCAGAAGGATAGCCTTCGTCCACTCCAAATTGTTGATATTAAACTGGCCTACTGCATATTTGCCAGCTTTTGCTTTGGTTAACATCTCTTCTGCTGAAACTAACATAATAAATTCCTCCGTAATTTTTCTTTTTTTATCATAAAACAGTTTGGCAGCCGGTTCAACAAATTATTTTGTTATCTTTTTTTCTTCGTATTACCGAACCGTTCATTTTTCTTTGCCAGCTGTTCCATTTGCTTTTGGTTAATATAGTGTCCAATCAGTTCATTTTTCTTCATCAGGACACAGCCATATAAAAACCTTCCGTCCTCCAACGGCATAATGCGCACTACCTTGCCAAACAGCGCAAGCTCTTTCATATTTTCCTCAATCTCTGCCATGTAGGTCATATAGACAAAAGCCCCTTCTACATCCTTGATTTCCTCTTTGTAAATAAAAGCAAATCCACTATTGCTTAAATCTTTCAGATGCACAATCCGGTCCGGCCCTCCATGCCCGATTCTCGCATGAATTTCCTCACCGATATAAAGTCGGTAAGCTCCTCGCCGATTGTATTCACGTCCTTCCAAACCAGACTCTGCCGCATAATAGAGTTTATGCTTGTAACGCATACACTCCATCTCCGTATTTTGCCATAAAATGGGTTTTTCATCCTGGCGCAGATACATAATATCCACACTCACACTATCGCTCTGAACATTCAGTATTTTCTCGTCCTTACGAATGGGCTCAAACAACATATGATGCTTATGCGATGTCTGGACTACTGTGTCAAACTCAAAATGCTTATCCTCGATGGTAAGGAGCAACTGTACCGTAGTTCCCGGCTCCAGCTCTGATAGTAACAAAGGCTTCTCTCCTTTCTTTTGTATCCCCACATCCTATAGAATAGCACAAACCCATATTTTACGCAAGAAACAAATCCATCTACTGCATCGAACTACACAACCTGATTTTTTCCTTTCTGTTTACCCAGATACAATCGCTCATCTGCCAATTTCACAAGTTGCTCCAAGGAATCCGCCTCCAGATTGGAAGAGATACCAAACGTCATTGTGTTGGTTAACTCCTTTCCTTCATATTCATACCTCAGGTTTTCCACTTCTCTTCGGATTTTTTCAACAATTTGTCTGCCTTTTTCCATCTCAACAGGGAGAAGCATCAGAACTTCTTCACCGCCCCAGCGGCAGACATCACCACCAGCCTTGGCTCCCTGCTGTTGTATCATCCCGGTAATTAATGTAAGTACATTGTCCCCACAGTCATGTCCATACATATCATTTACACATTTAAAATCATCCACATCCCCCAGCACCACACAAAACGGATGCTTACTTTCTTTGTAATTCCAGTAAATTTCCGGCATACGGCTGCGGTTCAGAAGTTTTGTCAAACTGTCATGACTGGCAAGAAAATCAAGTTCTCTATTTTTTTGCAATAGAAGTTTGTTTCCCACATCCACTTTATACTTACTATAGGCCACAGAAGACAAAATATTTGCAAAAGTATACAAAAATTCTGCCGCGTCATTCACTTCCTGCTTATCTACAATCTTCACATCACCAATTGCTCTTTTATATTCGTCAGGATTAATTCCCAATTCTTCTGCAATAACCTCTACCTGTTCCAGATTGGGCCGTTCCGTCAAAACCTGACCACCTATAAAGCAGCCAACCATTCTACCATCCGCCATAATTGGTGCTGCATAATCCATCAGCCCGGCATGACACTCGTAGGCACATGCATGACCGTCAAAAAGTGCCTCCTCTGCCCCTCTCCGGTCACACTGCTGGCATCGTTTTTCCCCAAGTTCCGACTGTCTGGTATATTTCGTACAAAAATCCGTAAAATTGGAACCCTGCGTCACGGCAACCCCTTCTGCATTGGTCGTCAGCGCAGCCATCCCTGTCATTTTGGAAAAAGAATCCTGGATTTTCTGAAGAACGTTGACATCAATCAAATCTGTAATGGTCACATCCGGTTCTGCCTGTTCTTTTCCTTCCTCTTCCTGAAGCTCATGTAACAATTTTTCAAACTCCTGCTGAGGCAGTGGTCTGGAAAAATAGAACCCCTGCACATAATCACAGCCATGCCTGCCCAGATATTCCAACTGTTCCAGTGTCTCGACACCTTCTGCTATGACCCGGGCTCCGA
>JALENH010000020.1 GCA_022767895.1 Eubacterium sp. | reverse complement strand
AGTATTCACGCGAAAACGAGCCAGATTTTCCATAGCAAAGGAAAAATCATCATCGCCGTCTTTCATAAAATGTTCCTTGGAACGATTGGAGTATTTATATATTTCATCAATAAACGCCTCCGTATCCGCCGGCGTCAATTTAGAAAAATCATCCATGGAACGAATCTCTCCATCTACTTTATAGCTTAAAAAGCCACCTGCCACAATAAAAATATCGGAAGCATTATCTGCCACTGCCTTTTTCAGTACTTCCTCCAAACCTCTCATACGGAACTCCTTTCACGAATCACTGAGCATTTCTTCCATGCCATCCCAAACCTCAATCTTCTCATCCGGTTTCCATTCTCCGGTATATTCTTTTCTCCACTTTAAAATCCGGTAAGAATCATCCTTGAACACTACTTCCACAGTCAACTGCTGATTTTTATCTACCGGACAGGCATAACGATAGCGGTTCCCCTTCTTTACCACGCCCTCCGGCACCTGTCCCTGACGAATCTGTGCCAGAATCTCCTCTGCCTGCACATCTGCCTGATAGTAATTACTCACTGCATTCACCGATTTTTCCGCCAGTGTATAATCCGCTTTGGCTGTCGATAATGAAAGCAGGGCAAAAATAATAAAACACAGCACCGCAAATATGGTCAAAATAGAACTTCCGCCCACACTTGTGAAGGACATTTTTCTCTTTTTCATGAATGCCCTCCTCTCTGCCAGGCAGTATTCAAAGAATAGATTTCCTGTTCGTTATGATCCAGAACACAAACCCTTGCTTTCGCCAGCCAGTCTGTCTGCTCCGTCACTGCAAGAACTACCGTCATCTGGTCTTCCTCGTAAAAAACTCTCAGACCATCCTGCGTCCGTTCTCCTGCAAGCTCTTCCTGTACCTCATCCAGATTACCGGAATACATCTTACAATATTCAGCAACTTCCTGTGCGTGAGAGACAGCATTATTTTCCTGTTCTCCCTTTACGGATAAGCTATTGGAATATACAAACGCCTGCAGGCAGACAGCCGCTGCCAGGGCAAACACAAGAATCATAATAATCTGTTCCATCAGAGCCAGTGGCGCCTTGCTTCTCTCATATCTCATGATGCCACCTCTCTTTCCCCACATCGGAGTCCTACTGTCGCCTCACTGGTGCGGCCCTCCGAATCTTTCGATACGATATGTACAATATTCCCTTTTTTCTCAAAGGACAGCCCCTGTGCATCCATCACAGGAATGCCGTCCTGGGGCTCCATCTCTGCTTCCACAGAGGAAAAAAGTTCGTAAATCTTTCCCTTATAGTAATAAATTCGCAAATCAAAACGAATCCCTTCAATCTCCTCAAACAAATGCAGGGTATCCACACCATCCGCTGCCTCCGGAGAGGAAAAACCACCAATCATTACTGCATTCTGCATATCATTATTCCGAATCTGGGCAGAAACGTAAGACGTGATAATTCTCTCATTATAAGATTCGTTATCCCGTTCAACCAGACTTTTATATCGATTGGCTCCCAGTGCCAAAACTGCCACTACCGCCACAGCAAAGACAGCAAAAAGCACGAGAACAAAGGCATTTTCAATACTATGTTTTTCGCTGCTTCTCTTCATCACTCATCCACCAGCTCCTGATTTTCCATAACCGTAATATCCGGCATCATATTTTTGGCAAACACCTCATAAAACACCGTAAAGCGGGATTCATCAATCTGTATCCCATAATTATCCTTTAAATACTGAATCGTAGGAGGATAGACTCCCTCGGTTGCATAGCATGTCATGGTCGCCTTGCGGATGGAGCTTTCCAACTGCTTCAGGCTCTCCGCCTCCTGCCCGCGATTCATTTTCACTGTGGCCTTGTAAAGGCAAAAAACGGCCACTGCCAATACGGCAAACAGTAAAATTACCTTAATTATGGTAAAACTTCTCTGCTTTTTCATTTCCATCCGTCCTATCCAATCGAAGACATTATATTAATCAACGGCAGCATCACGGCGATCAGTATGATTCCAACCAGAATCGATGTAATAATCACAATCGTCGGCTCAATCTTTCCTACCTTGCGCTCAATCTCCATCTGCACACGATCGTCCATCCGACGGGAAATCTCCTCCATCGCCGTATCGGAGGTTCCACTTTTCGCCCCCAGATCAAGAATCCGGCAAAAAGCAGCATCCAGTATCCGGTTCTCCCGGAAACACTGTGCCATCGGTTCCCCTGCCTCTAACATTTCCAGACATCTCGCATACCGTTTCTTCATTTTTGGAACAGCATCCTGAAACAACATCGCTGTCCGGAAGGCATCCTCTGTATTCAGACCACTCAGCATTCCCATGGCCATGGCAGAGGCAAACCGGGCCTCCCCCAGTCTCCGGGTAATACCGTGATTGCCGAAAAGTCTTTTGTAAATGCCAACAACAAATCCTCTTGCTCTCTTGCTGCATCCGACAACGGCAGCCACAACTACAATTGCACCTATTACGATACAGAGCACCGGCATCGCCTTGCCAATCCAGTCACCCAGATTCAACAGCATTTTCGCCGTTCCTCCCATGGTGCCGCCCAACTGTTCATACACCTGATTAAAAATCGGCAAAACCTTCACAAGAAGTACGACAATAATAACTAACATCAAAACCATCAGAATCACAGGATACAACAATGCACTCCGAATCTGGGCCGTCAGCTGAACCTGCCTGTCATAATACTCGGAAAGTGCCTGAAAGGACTGCTCCAAACGTCCGGACTGCTCTCCCGTTTCAATCATATCTCCCACATATTTCGGAAATCCGCCTGTTTCACGCAAAGCCTCTGAAAACGGTCTGCCCTCTGCCAGCAAATCTGCCAGACTGTTCAAAAGCTTTTTCGCCCTCTTATCATTTTCATCCTCAATCAGAAGATACAATCCGTCCTCAATTCCGATACCTGCATGCAAAAGAAGCGACATCTCCAGACAAAAGGATGAAACATACTCATTACTCAATGTTCTCTTGCTCATTTACTCTCTTCCCTCTCCCCGGTTAATAACTCAGTTGTTCTTTATAATTTCTGCCATTTCCAATATACTTCATAATGGATTTACTGGATTTACTGCTGGAAGCAAAGGTGGGGTCCATCAACTTCCATTTTTTTCCATTGAAGTAAATCATCTTGGAAATTCGTCCCTTTTTCTTGGAATACACGTTAATCCATGCATGATAGGCATTGCCGGTATAGCCCACAATCAGCTTGGTCGGTACCCCTTGGCTACGCAGCATCGCTGTCATAATAGCTGCATAGTCAAAGCAGATGCCCTTTTTCTTTTTGTAAACACTGTTCAGATTCGGCACATAACCGGGTTGTACTGATCTGGCTTTCTTCTTATCATACTTAAAATTCTTAATGACATAATTGTATACCTTTTTCACCTTAGCCAAATCATTTTTACAGTTTCGTGTAATAGACGCCGCCTTTTTTACAGCTTTTGTGCTGCTGTTGTAATTAACAAACTGGTTTGGTCTCAGGTAGGGGCCAAACTGATCCGCCAATGTCACATCCAGCTCCATCGTCATCTCAGATGCATACCGTCCTGCCACTTCATAAAGCAGGTAAATGTGATAAGTGTTGTTCCCCTCAGTCAGTGGAATAACCTGAAACTTGTCAACAGCCAGTGTATATTTGTAACCATCATTCAACGCCTGACCGCCTGTGGTCACAACACACTTCAAAGTCGGTCCCAGAGCTTTCTTAAACTTCACCATAACGTAACCGTCCTGAGAATTCGAATAATCAATGACACAATTTTTGCTCTCCTTCACCTGTTCTCCGGTTGCCTCAGTGGGATAAATAATGGTCTTGGCGGAACTCTCCACCGGCTGGGACATGGGAAGTCCGGTAAGAATTATGGCAAAACTAAGAAAAACCCCGATTAATTTTCTATTTTTCATCAGAAACACTCCTTTCACGGTCCAATTATCTACATTTTAACACTTTCTTCACAAAAAATAAAGTATCCTTTTCTCCATATTATTCCATATATATGTCACAAAGAAGTTGATTTTCTTCGCTTTTTCACATTGAAGGCAAATTCATTATTTTTTTATATACTTTTTATCAATCTATGCCTTGACAAAGCCACATAAAAGTACTAAAGTAGATTACGTTAAAAAAATAACAATTAGAAATAGTGATAAGGAGTAAAACACATGACAGATACAGGCATCGCAAGGCAGTTAGACGCAGTCGGACGTATTACTCTGCCGAAGGAACTTCGTAAATCAATGAATTTCGCAGACCGTGAGGTTCTGGAAATATATACAGAAGATGACAAAATTATATTAAAGAAGTGTACAGAACCTGCCGATATTTTTACCGGTTCTACCAAAGATTTGATTGAATACAAAGGAAAACTGGTTTCCAGAGAATCAATCATAGAATTATCTAAGCTTGCTAGTTTGATTTGATCATATATCCCTTTAGTGTTTGCCCGGAGTTTTCCCAGACTCCGGGCGTCTTTTTTTGTAGTATTCTAAATCAGCTGGGCATAAATGTCCCGTTTCGACACACCACGGTCCTTCGCCACCGCTTTCATGGCATCTTTTTTCGTAAACCCCTGTTCCAGATACACTTTCATATGATCTTCGACAGACATTTCCTGCCACTTCTCCTGCTGCTGCCGTTGTTGCTCCTTCGGGTCCATACCTGCAACCACAAGAACAAACTCCCCCTTCGGTTCCTGTTCGGTAAAGTAAGCCACCGCCTCTGCACAGGTAAAAGGAAGTGCCGTCTCATGCTTTTTGGTCAACTCCTTGCAAACGGCGATTCGGCGTTCCCCTCCCAACAATTCCTCAAAAAGCTGCAAAGTTTTCAGAAGACGGTGGGGTGCTTCATAAAAAATGGTCGTACAAGTAGAAGACTGAAGGCGCTCCAAAACCGCCTGCCGCTCCTTTTTGTCCATTGGCAGAAAGCCCTCAAACGTAAATCGTCTGGCATCCATACCGGATAGGGTCAATGCCGTAATAACAGCAGCGGGCCCCGGCAGGGAAGTCACCGGTATCCCCGCCTCATAACAGGCCTTTACCAAATCCTCTCCCGGATCCGAAATCGCAGGTGTTCCGGCATCGGTCACCAGCGCCATAGTTTCACCGGACAGCAGCCGCTGTATCAAAATCGGCGTTTTCTCTCTCTTGTTATGTTCGTGATAGCTCACCAAGGGCGTCTTAATCTCATAATGATTCAACAACTTTACGCTCTGCCTCGTATCCTCTGCCGCAATCACGTCCACCTCCTGCAGAATACGCAGCACACGCAGCGTCACATCCTCCAGATTGCCAATGGGAGTTGCACACAGATAAAGCACCCCTGTTTTCTGCTCTCTATTCATAATACAGCCGCCTCACTTCCTCGGTATAGACATTTTCGCTTTCATATACAATCAGTGGTCTCTCCACGGTCATACGGGAATTGCCGCCCCGTACTCCCTCCAGGAGAACCATGTTCGGTTCCTTGTCCACATAGGGATACACAAGCCGCATCCGCTTGGGCTCCAGCTTATGGGCCGTCATACATCCGATAATCTCCGCCAGACGAAAAGGACGGTGCACCAGAAAAAAACTTCCTCCCGGGCGGAGAAGCTTTGCAGCGTTTGCCACCACATCTTCCAGCGTACACGCAATCTCATGTCTGGCCAGAGCCTTGTGACCGGCCTCACTGATTAGTCCGTGAGAATTTGCCAGATAGGGCGGATTGCTTGTTATAACATCAAAGGAAGCGGCTTCAAAAATCGAAGTGGCTTCCTTTATATCGCCATGAACAATATGCACTTTTTCTTCCAGATGATTGTACTGCACGCTGCGTCCCGCCATTTCCGCAATGTCATCCTGCAATTCCAGACCGGTAAAGGATCTTCCCTCCGTCCGGCCGGCCAGCAAAATCGGAATCACACCATTGCCGCATCCCAAATCGAGACACACCTGACCTTTCTTCACACGGGCGAAGGCAGACAACAGTACCGCATCCATGCCAAAGCAGAACCACGCCGGATTCTGAATCAGCTTCAGGCCCTCCCGCTGCAGATCATCCAGCCGCTCGCCGCTCTGCACTAACTCCTTTTCCTCCAAGTTCTCTTTTTGTCTCATCAGATTTTAGATTTACCTTCCTTTTTCTCCATCGCTTCCAGTTCCCGTAACTCTTTCGTATTCTCGTTGTCATGGCGCTCCCGTCTGCGCTCCCGCTTGAACTTCAGTTCAGAAACCTGATACTCCCGGACTTCCTTCTCGTCATTATCCAGGGTCACGATTACTTTTACCTTTTGTTTGAGCACACTGACACTCTGCACTTCTCCCTGGAACCCCTCCGGCGTCTTCACCCGGCTTCCCACATTGGGGAGGTGGCTGTTCAGCTCCTCGTAGGCTTCCTCCTCATTTTTCAGGCAGCACATAAGCCTTCCACACACACCGGAAATCTTCGTCGGATTCAGAGAGAGATTCTGCTCCTTCGCCATCTTAATCGATACCGGGGCAAACTCGGATAAATAGGTATGACAACACAAAGCCCGTCCACAGATGCCGATACCGCCCCGCAGCTTCGTCTCGTCCCGGACACCAATCTGGCGCAGTTCAATTCTGGTGCGGAATACCGATGCCAAATCTTTTACCAGTTCCCGGAAATCAATTCTTCCGTCCGCCGTAAAATAAAACAATAATTTATTCTTATCAAAGGTATACTCTGCCGCAATCAACTTCATTTCCAGACCATGCTTCGCTATCTTCTCAAGGCAGATACCAAAGGCCTCTTCTTCCTTCTCGCGGTTCTTTTTCTCGCTCTCCTCATCCTCCGGCGTTGCAATGCGAATGATTCCTTTCAGGGGAGCCACAATCTTTTCCTCCGGCATCTCCGTCGGCGGAAGTACCACAGTTCCAAACTCGACGCCCTTTGCCGTCTCCACAATGACATGGGTATTACGCTTTATATCTTTATTTTCGCCCGGGTCAAAATAATAAATCTTTCCTGCCTGACGAAAACGTACTCCTATAATAATCTTCACTTTATTTTCCTGCCTTTCTATCTCTATCCGCTATTGTTTGAGGGTAAGCAGCATCAGCTCCATGGCAACTTCAAAGTTCACGTTGGCCTTCAGGCGCAGCTTCGCTTTATCAAACGCGCGGAGAATTTCCTCAATTTTTTCATAATCTCTCTGATTTGCCTCAGAGGATATTGCCCGGAATTCACTCTGGAAAATCAGCTGGTTCATATCCTTGGTAGCTTTAAACAAAAGCACATCCCGATACCAGAGCACCATTAAGTCAATATAATCCTTGATATTGTCTTTGTCCTCGCCGATTTCCTTTATGATTTCCAACATTTCCGGCACATCCATCGTCTGCACATTTTTCAGAATGTGAAGCACCTTATCCTTTTTTTCTTCAAAATCTTCCGACTCAATATAACGGATGGCCTTCCCTAGATTTCCCTGGGCAAAGATGGCACTTGTCCGGGCCCGGTAATCCACCACCTGATACTTGTCCATCAGATATTTTTCAATCGTTGCCGTAGAAAGCGGACGAAATTCCAGTTTCAGGCACCGGGACTGAATCGTCGGAAGCAGTGCATTGATATTGCTGGTGAGAAGAATGATAATGCCGTATTCCGGCGGTTCTTCTATGGTTTTCAATAGTGCGTTCTGTGCCGCCTCCGTCATACGCTCGGCCTCCGGCACTATGTATATTTTATAGGGACTGGAAAATGGTTTAATAGCAATGGAACTGTTGATTTTTTCTCGGATATCATCCACTCCGATGCTGGACAGTTCCCGGTTGACCCAGATGACATCCGGCTGGTTTCCGGAGTCAATCTGCTTGCAGGACGCACACTTTCCGCATGGTCTTCCACTTTCCTCAGACATACACTGCAGTCCCGCAGCAAAGGTCTTCGCCATCGTCTCTTTTCCGCAACCCACCTCACCCTGAAAAATATATGCGTGAAATGGCTTATCTCCCCGAATCGCCATCTGCAGATGCTCTTTAATATCTTCGTGCCCCATAATTTCTGAAAACAAAAACATAGTAACCACCGTACCTTTCCGCTAAGTAAGTATATCCAATAATAATCCCCGTATCTCGTCAATCTTTCCCAGTATGGAAAGATGGTCTTTCTCTTCCTTCATCAATTCCTGCGCCAGTTCATCCAGCGCCGCATTCACCCTCTTGATCATGCCATACACACGATGTCTTCCTCGCCGGTCCAGAAAATTCTCCCGGCTGAATTTGTGGGAGCGGTTTACGATTTCATTCATGAATTCCTGAATGAGTTTCCGGTAATGTTTCATATCCCTTACATCCATGTGCTTTCCCAGTTTTTTCCCCTGCATGGTGATGTCTTCCATCATCAGGGTAAGCCGTTCCTGTAGTCCAGCTTCCTCCAGAGAGCTCATAAGCGTGAACTTAAAATCTTCTCCGGTGGTCTGGGTCTGCCGTGTCGCAGAAGCCGTCTG
>JALENH010000018.1 GCA_022767895.1 Eubacterium sp. | reverse complement strand
TGCAGATCTTATCCCACGTGTACTCTTCCGCTACACGCTTTTTAGCTCTCCGCCCCATCTCTGCGATTTCATCTGCACTCATTTGGTCTGCCTTATCAATCAACTTTGCAAGGCTACCCGGTTTACGGCTCCAATACAAAGCGCAATCCTCTGCCACTTCTCTGTTGAACCCAACATCAACCAATAAGTTCAGATTGGTACTTCCAAGGGCTTCAATCAGTGATGGGTTTGTACCACCAACCGTGTGACCGTGGAAATACGCATAGGCATTTTCTCGAATCTTCTTCAATAGTTCCTGATCGTAAACAGTACCAACAAATTTGATTCTCTCATCGTTCTTAAAATGAAGCTTCTCTTCAAGCTCATTCAAAAACTTGTCATTTACATTCGTAATGATGGCAAAGTCTTTCTTGCTCTTACTCTTCATAAACTCCCGAATCATAACTTCAAAGGAGTTCTCCGGCACGAAACGACCAACAACAAGGTAATAGCCTTTCTTCGTCAATCCTTTTTCCTTATACCAGCTCACCAGTTTTTCATCATCGTCAGCCAACTTACTAAGGGTAAGATCCGCACCGTACGCAATGAAGGTTGTTTTCGGACTACTTCCTTTAATCCCCTTGCCGTCATAGCATTCGTGGATATATTTTTCGATATTTACAGAATCGCAGATTGCCAGGTCGCAGTATTTGACCATCATCTGCTCAGAAATCTTCCAGTACTTCCGAATCGGTGCCGACCATTTTGCCCTCATCCACTCATGTCCATCCGGGTTCAGATACACAGTTCCACCCAGTTTATGGATTTCTCTGTAAAAATGACTAGCAAAAGGCCCAATGCGGCAAGCCATGATGTAAACAATCGGATGCGGGATATGGTTTTTCTTGATATGTTCGCAACAAGCCTTTAGTGCAGCAACATCATAATAAATTGCCTGTGCTGAGCCAATCTGAGGAACATCTATTTTGAAGCAGTGGGCATTGTGAAGTTCAAACTCGTGGTCATTGATCTTTGTCACGCCCTCAAACTTGCTCTCATCCATGCAGCCATCGCCATTGGCTTTGCAGGCAACATGATATTTGATGTTCTCTTTATTCTGGTGATACTCAGTGAGCTTGTATACAAAGGTTTCATAACCTCCGTAAGCCCCCAATGACTTCGCGCCCACAAGATATATGTGCTGTATTTCTTTCCTTAAATTCATTCCTCTATTCCATCCTCACATTTTATCGCTAATGTTACATCTATTCCCTTATGGACAAAAATAAACAAACCCACGGCGGGTCGCACAAAGGCAATCCACCGTAGGCTTGAACTCTCCTTCAATCTTTATTTGCTGCTCCTTCTGTGGGTCAAAACAGAGCTTCCAAAAGCCGCCTACATATAACCCCAGGATTTCCCGCTTCTTGCAGTCTTTTCAACAAATAAAACTTTTGAAGGACAACTCAAGCCGTCAAAACCCTTTAGTTATCGTAGTTTTTCTTGGTTGACCCTATTATATCTCTAGCCCCGGTACCAGCAACTGCAATCGTATATTTCTTCATCATTCTTCTCCTCGTTTCTATCTATTCTTCTTTTCCCCACGCCATCTGGTGTGGTTGTTTTGTTTTCTACTTCTCTTCTTCTATCCCATCCACCCAGTACCACTTACCTTTTCTTCTTTCCTCCCCAACTCCACTTTTCTTTCCACACCCCTCCACTCTCTGCTCCCTCTTCTTACTCCCACATTTTTTAGATGTGGTTTGTTAGAGGAGTGGTTGATTGGTTTTGATGGGTGGTTTGGTTGAGTGCTCGGTGGTGTTTGGTGTTATGGTTGAGTGTTTTTTATGGCCTTCCTCTACCCCATTCACCCAGTGTACCTTACACTAATCTTTACCCCTCACTTAAACTTCCTTATCCACCCCAATCTTTCGGTGCTGGTATTAGTGAAAGTGGTTATAATTAGTACATATAAGGTAGGGTGGGAAGAATGGTAAACCAACCGTTTTTGTAAAGGCGTAAGAACCGAATGTCTGATTTAAAGAAACTAGCCATCTGCATTTTTACGTTAGCAAATCTCTCACCAAACTAATCTTCGCCAATAAAATGTAATCATTCCAGACAATCTGGCCACATTAATCAGAAATTGCAAAAGCATTTCTTCTATTTGTTGTTAAAATCAACTTTGGCAACCATTTCAAAAGTCCCCTCATATTTTTATCTACATCTATGTACGCAGAAATAACTGTCAGTCCAAATTGTGCCACAACACATCCAGCAAATGCCATTGACAAGAAAGGAAACGACTTCTCCCACATCAACAAGCAAGCATAAACTACCCAAAATACAGGTGCTAATAATTCAACCACAAGCTGATAGCTCATTGTCGCCAATCCCAACATCCCATATCGCGGGTTGGCTATCATATTCCGGTGCTTAATCAGGCAATCCATCAATCCTCTTTGCCATCTATCCCGTTGATGCAACCAGCTCGTCGTTCTCAAAATGTCTCGCTGCTTGTGAAAGCGCATTTTCTTTCAAGATACAATCTGCATCAATCACACAAATCAAATCGTCCTTTGCCCGGCGAATTCCTTCATTCAAAGCATTCTCCTTTCCCTTTTTCCGGATAAAAATCTCTCGTAACAAATAGTCCTGATAGAAAACATCTTTTTCTGCAACGTCTGTGCCCTGTGGAAGGTCTTGAATATCATTTCTGAGAATCAAAATCTCCCACTCTGCGCATTCTTGACATATGACAGTATGACAGATTCTATGGTTTCGTTTATGGTTTTTAGACCGGTTACTGGAATCAGGACGCTTACCGAAAATCAGAGTTTTTTATCATCCTTATCTCCTCTGCTATAGTATAACGACTTTCCGGTCGATTTCTGATTTCTGTATGATCAACAGTGTTCTTATCACTTCACGGACAGGTCTATCCGAAAACACTCATACTCATTTCAGTCGGTTTTCACCCCCGGGAATGTTCATTCTCGGCTCAAAAAAACCTCTTTTGGATCTGCAATCGTGCCAATATAAACATCACCAACCAAAAAAGACCGAGCTTCGCCACTCGCAAACCGCCCTCTTCCTGGCGTTCTGCGATTCCAACTTCGCTCACTCGCTCTTTTTATCCACCGGCTCACAGCACGCGTCACTCGTCATCCTGCTCACACGGTTTCATGATTCAAATGCAATCTCCTCCCGGTGGAACACAACTTTTGTCTCCACACCGAAAATTTCCAGCTCTGCAGTCCATTCGTCCTGCTCTTCATCCGCATACAGAAAAGTTCCGGTCATTCCCTCAAAGACACCCTTCAGGACTTTGATTGTCCCCGATTTGTTCACCAGATTATGCTTCTGTCTTTGGATGCTTTCCTGTTTCATTTGGTGAAACTCTTCTTCGCTGACTCTGTCGATTCCTCCAAAACCGACCTCAACCGGAGTCATTCCTCCAAAAATTGGTATTTCCAGTTTTGCAATTCGCCGGTGCCGGTTGACCGTTTTGATACATCCTTGATAATTTCGCAACGGTCCTTTAGTAATGCAGACTCTTTCACCAATCAGAAAGCCTTCGGAGTACTGGACAACATGATTCTCATCCATCATGTCCATCAGAAACTTTTGCTCCTCTTTTGTAATGGGCGACACCGTTTCTCCATCTCGCAGCACCTTCGTATACTGTTGGAAATTGCCAAGGCCTTTTCTGACAGCCTCGATGTTTTCCGTGTCCACAAAAAGATAGCCCGGAAACAGCGTTTCCGTGACTTCATGCCATTCCTTTTTGAAATGTTTCTGTGTCATATACAGCGGAATAAAAATTTCTTTGTAATCCGCTTCATCCACATACCGTCTGCACTGCTGCAGACATTTCTGCTCCATTCCAGACATGGTGTGAATGACATACCACATAACTTTCCTCCCGAATTCCTATGACTTGCTTATGATCTCCAGGCCCATCTTCACCCGACGTTCCTGACCGAATAAATGCAGAAGAATTTCAGCCGTTCGCTTATGACGATCAATTTTCCGGATGAACGAAACCTTTTTCTGCAAAGGTCCCTCCTGGATATCACAGACCCCTTCCACGATATTGCCCCTTGACATGGCGATGCTGTGTTCGGCATCCATCATATCTTCCAGAAAGGACTGCTCCTCCGCATAGATGGGGACGAAGTCCTTGCCAACATACACGGGTTTCATCAGTCTGGAAAGAGGGAGAATCGCCTCTTCCACGATGTCCGGCTGATTGGTGTCAATGAAAAAGTATCCTGAGAAAAGCACCTTTTTCTCATAATGCCATGCCCCTTCATAACGCTTCATGCATACGTACTGGGGAACAAAAGCATCATAATAAGAACCTGTCTTCAGGGCACGTTTACACAGATTCATATTTTTGAATTCTTCTCCACTTTTCGTCTGAATAACATACCACATCGGCGTGAGTCCTTTCCGGGAGCTTCTCTTTTCCTTTTTCATATCAACATAATATTTATTATCTTTCTCCGTAAAGTGTATATTATCACAAATGGGGGTGATTGGCAAGAGTCTTTTATCCTTGAGTTTCTGCATTTTCATACACAACACCCATGTTTGTTGATATTAGTTATCAACAACTTTAAAAAAATAACCAAAATATAAGGAATCTTTTCTCTTTTTGATGTAAAATTAAAGTGCTCAAACAAAAACCTTACTAAACAAAAAAAGAAAGGATTCCCTATGACTCATTTTACATCAAATACTTATCAAATGAAACGAAAAATTATAAATTTTACAAACAAAATTTCAAAGCATCTTTCAAAACCTGATAGAAAGTTCACTGCTAATATCACTTATGGCATGCTTGCTTCCGGAAGTTGCCTGCTAACAGACATCTGTGATCAGCTTCATGAGCCTTCCAAAAAAATAAATGTTGTAGACCGTTTATCCAGACATCTTGAAAAAGGAACTCCTCTACCCGCCGTTTCTTCTTATCTGCAGCAGTTAAAAAAATGGATTCCGGAGGAGCCTGTAATTCACATTGATGACAGCGATGTCGTCAAACCAGATGGATACAAGTTTGAATCTCTCGGCATCGTCCGAGATGGTTCGCAAAGCTCATCTACTAAAAATGTTTATAAGAAAGGCTATCACGTTACTGAGGCATGTGCACTAACCTACAACAACCATCCCGTAAGCATTTTCTCCAAAATACATTCGTCCCATGAGAAAAACTATAAATCCGCAAATACCATTACCTTTCAGGCTATGGAACAGGGTGCTGCTCTCTTTGGCAAAGCAACCTTTGCCATGGACAGAGGCTATGATGACAACAAGATGTTTCTGAAGTTGGATGAGCTTAATCAGGATTATGTGATTCGTTTAAAATCCAACCGCAAGCTCTTCTACCACAACAAATGGACACCTGCCACTGAGCTTTGTAACCGTAGAAAAGGCAAGGTTAAAACCAATGTTTTTTACAAAGGGAAGGACCATGATGCATATCTTTCACATGTCAAAGTACAAATTACGGCATCCAAAAAAGATATTTATCTGGTGCTCATTTATGGCATTACCGAGCATCCCATGATGCTTGCCACCAACAAAAAAATCAAATCAAAAGACGACGTGATCAAAGTGGCAAGAATCTATTTCTCACGCTGGAAAATAGAAGAATATTTCCGCTGCAAAAAGCAAGTATTCCAGTTTGAAAACTTTCGCGTGCGTAAGCTGAAAGCAATCAACGCACTTAACTTTTATATCACCTTATGCATGGCATTTCTTGCAATGATTTCATTGGAATCAGAGACAAATGCACTTAAGGTTTCCATTATAAAAACAGCAGACCCAATAAAAGAAAAAGTACATTTCTGCTATTATCGGCTGGCAAAAGGCATCTCCGGTATACTATCTTATGCCAAAGAGGGCGTCAGGCTCTGGTTTCGGACGAAACGTCCAAGGGATTCATCCCTTTTATACGGTCAACTTTGCCTTAATCTAGTCATTTGAATAGATAAGAGAATATTTCTCCCGAAGTCCGGTTCCGGCGGGGCTTATTAAAGTGCCTCTAATTACTAGACTGCTATTCTTAAAGTTCAAAAAATCGGCAGATTGGCACTTTAGGAGACTATACTCATCTTTGAATTACAATTTGCGGAAACTCAAGAAAAAGTATAATCCTATTATACAATTTTCAAAAAGTAACGTTACATTTTTTTTAATAAAATCCCGGAAACAATTAGTTTCCGGGAATAGAGCGGAGACGGTGGGATTCGAACCCACGTGCCCGTGAAGGCAAAACGATTTCGAGTCGTTCTCGTTATGACCACTTCGATACGTCTCCATAATATTATGTGGTATAAAATAAACCACAAAGCAAAACAACAAACAATATGATTAAACCATTTATTTGCTAATTTGTCAATGCCTGAATTAAAAACAATTCCACCGCCAGCTGGTCGCTCAACCTACCGGACTTAAATTTTTCCTCATATTTCAGTCTCGTCTCCAGCATGGCAAGAAGCTTGCTTCGCTTAAACAACGCAGCCTGTCTGGCATACTTCGAGACAGTAAAGGGAGGAACGCCGCATTTCTTTGCGGTTTCGCTCTGGCTGAGGCCAAGATTCCCGCACTCCTTCATTTGGAGCAAAATATTGATATGCCTAGAAAACATATACAAAATGGACATCGGTGATTCCTTGTTGGCAAGCAGGTCATCATAAAGCCGTAATGCACGGTCCTTCTCGCCCAGTGCCACCGCATCAATCATATCAAAAAGTTTCGATACCGTCACGCCGGAAGATATCGCATCCACATCCGAAACCTCAATAGCCGTCCGGTCTCCCACATAACCAATGCACTTCTCCAGTTCATTACTGAGCATCTCCATATCCGTGCCAACACGCTCAATCAGCCGCTCCACACTTTTCACGGAAATGTTTTTCCCTGCTTTTTTTGCATAACCTGCCATCCACTGTTTAAGCATTTTTTCCTGCTGGCGCACACATTCTGTCACGCAGCCGTTTTTGCCAATCCATTTAAACAGACGGTTCCGCTTATCAATCTCCCGCTCCACAAAAACAATATATGTCGTTTCCGGAAAGGTCTCCATATAGTCGGCCATATCGCTGCTTGTTTTGAAAAAACCACTGTCCTCTACCACCAGAAGCCGGTGTTCCGCAAAAAAGGGAAGCACCTGGGCAGCCTCCGCAATCTGAGATGGTTCCGTGGAATTGTCACGAAAAAAGGTCCGGTTCATCTCGTCGTCCGTCTGGGACAATTTCTGAATCAGCATATTTTTATAATAGCGGACCATATACCGTTCTTCCCCATATATAAGCTGAAATCTGGATAATTGATTTCGCTTTAACTCATCCTCGATGCGAAGCATAAAAATCCCCTTTCACGGATAAACCAGCAGGGATTTCCCAAAAAAATCCCTGCTGATAAAAACATTTTACTTCTCTTCCTTATTCTGCCAGTTCTTTATAATCAAAACTTCTGAACTCAGCAACGGTATCGTAACCGGCATAATCCACACAGGCAAGTCCCACAAAGGCACCTGTAAAGAAACCGCCGTAACTCTGCAGTACATAATCGTCGGACAATATAGCCGCATCCAATGTCACCGGAATTTCTGTATAATTCTCACCATCAAAGGAGTACTCATAAGTATAAGTCTCTTTTCTCACCTTGGTACGGAACCACACATCTGCGCCCTCCGGTACCGGAATCGCATCATCACGAAGGTAAGAAGTATAACCGCCACGGTTGCACTGTGCCACTTCGATGACACGGCCATTTTTCTCATTCCATGTAACAAAAGCAAAGGACCAGTGTTTATCATTATAATAGTTGGTCATTCCTGCCATCTGCTGGTAAGAGAATGGATGATACGTCACTTTCACGGAAGCGTCAAAGTTAAATGCCTGCCAACGTTTTGCAATGAGGGATAACTCGTGTTTGTTGCATAAGGAACCCTGTCCACGCAACGTCAGTTTGCCATCTCCGGTGGTTCCCATGGCTTCCGTAAACGGCACACGAAGTGTATTCCACTCGTCGTGAAGTTTCGGTGTATCAAACTCATCATGCATGGAATGATCTGCCGGAGCCTCAGTCGGAATACCATCTTTCGGTGCATCTACCACAACCTGTCCACCGTGTCCACCCACGATACGTGGCCATCCTTCTTCATCCCAGTAAACTTTCTGAATCGCCGTCTCACGCCCCAGCGTACAATAACCACGTGGGTCGATGCAGCTCTGGTTTTTGTGTGTCCATGGACGTCCACAAAGGCTGGCATAATACCATTCTCCACTCGGAGTATCCACCAATGCTCCATGACCCTGTTTCTGGATTCCCAGATACGGAGTGTCAAAGTTCGTAATAAACGGACCATCCGGCTCCGATTCAAAGCTCAGTTCATCCAGTGTTTTAGAGCGGGCCACAACCTCCTGATGAGTGTATACCGTGCCACCCTGAGCAGCAAAAAGGTAATAATATCCATTGATTTTATACAGATGCGGACCCTCAACCAGCTTAACCTCTGTGCCGTTATAAATGTTTCTGGCTGTCTCCGGTTTCAGTTTCATCGTATCCGTATCAAATTCGGTCAGCGTGATACCGTCAAAAGCATGATGATATTCCCGGTGATCCCATGTCTGCTGAACCAGATATTTTCTTCCATCGTCATCATGGAAAAGGGAGGCATCGAATCCGACGCCATTTACACGAATCGGGTCGGACCACGGACCACGGATATCTTCCGCTGTAGTTATGTAATTTACCATATCCTTAAAAGGTCCCTCTGTCACTTTGACATCGGTGTACACAAGCCAGAATTTGCCATCGGCATAGGAAAGATCCGGAGCCCAGATACCACCGGAAGACGGATTTCCCTTCATATCCAGCAGAGTCGTCGTGGACAACGGTGACGGAAGCAGATTCCAGTGAATCATATCTTTGGACTCGTGCAAACGAACACCCGGGAACCACTCAAAGGTAGAATTCGCAATATAATAGGTGTCGTCCACTCGAATAATCGACGGATCTGCATTAAAACCCGGTAAAACAGGATTTTGAATTTGTTTCATAAAATGTAACCTCCAATTTTATTTTTTTAACTTCAAAACTTATACATCATTATAACAGATATCTTTGCGAAAGTATATTATTTTTCTATAAAGGTTTGTGTCAAGTGTTCGTTGGCATTTTTTTCAGTTTCCGTAATTCATGAAGAAAAGTTTGCATCTCGTGCGCCGCTCCCGCTGACAAACGCGTATCGATATGCAAAAAACGCATATCTGATACCTGCGTGTTTGTACACACTCGTTGCAAATCTTTTCTTCATGAATTACTAGAATCTTGAAAAGATGAACAACGAATATTTGACAACCAAAAACACATCCCAGAATACTTTTCTGAATGCTGTAGTTGCTGCAGTGCCACATGACCTCTTAGCACGTCCACATACGGACACAGTATTTTTCTAAATATTGTTGTTATTTGCACGTAAAACTTCACGGAATTGAGACAAGATTTACGGACTAAATCTGAGATTCTTGATTATAAGGCTGAGTGATATTCAAATTGAAACGCAGTTGCAAATACTCAATAATCAAATCAACCGCTTTCTCCCGGCCGACCCGCCCGGTATTGATTGTCAAATCATACATTCTCCTCCTCACTCTGAGGAAGCTTTACCCGTGGAAGATTCCATTTGAAATGAGCCGCCAAAATTCGAATGATAACAACCAATAGGACGGATGCCATGACAGCCAACCATCTTCCACCTTCCCCGGCCGGTATCACCTGCTCCAGAATCAGATAAAGAACTGCCCCCAAAAGGGATGCCGTTGCATATACATGTTTCCGGAAAATATAGGGTATATTCCCTGCCAAAACATCCCGCATTAGGCCTCCTCCAACACCGGTCACAACACCCACAAAAAGAAGAAGTGCAATATTATCATTTCCTATGCGTTCCTGCACGCACCGAATTCCCAAAATGGTAAACGCCGCCAGTCCGATGGCATCGGATAGAAAAAGAACCACATTCCACCATAGAAAATTGCCATTATGCTGATGCTTGGTCAGGATAGCTCCTACGAAGAAAGCAATTATTGCCACTCCAATCGCGAGCTTGGCCTGGGCAGAATTCTGAAAAGCAGCTGGCGGTATCTCGCCTGTCACCACATCCCGAATCACACCACCGCCCACGGCTGTAATCAAGCCCAACACAACAACCCCCAAGAGATCCATTTCCTTTTTCATGGCCTCAATCGCACCGGAGATTGAAAATGCGACCGTTCCCAATGTTTCCAAAAATTGCATCATGAAATCCATGGCTATTCTCCCTCTAAATTTATTTTGTAAAGGAATTTATTCCTCACAAGGGAAAAATTTCACATCTCCCAAAGTCACAACCGAAGAATTCTCACAAATCAAAATGGAATCATCCGGCATGGCATAGACAGGAACTTTTTTCTCTGCTATTACTTTTTGTATGGATTCATTTTGTATCTTCTGATTTTCATAATGTACCTCAATTTGAAAGCCTGTCAGCAAATGAAGTCCCTCATAATATGAAAAGTCAGGATAATCTCTGTCCGGTGAAAGGTGATAGCAGTCAAATTGTATCACTGCACCAGCACTATCTCCCATAACAATCCCATCAAAAGACTGAATGGCAGGAATCAGCCCAAATTCATCCAGCCTTTCATACATTTTATCCGGCAGACCTCCCGTAAAATACAAAACATCAGCATTTTGTATCATTTTCTTTGCAGTCTGCTGTGTATCTGTAAAATAATCAATATACTCAATTTGTGTCTCAGATATTCCAAATTTTTCGTATACAGACACCAGCCCTTTTCGAAATATTCCATTCTTTTCAGAATAAAGTTTCTGCCACACCTCATCAGACGGAATATCACTCTCGCGAAAAGAAAATGGAACAACACAAATTTTATGACTTGGTTTGATGTATTTCTGCAAAACAGAAAGATAGTGTGGATTACTTATTTTATAAGTATTCATCAAAATATGCGTCATAATAAGAGAGCCTCCCCCCGACGGCAAATCTGCTCCTGTCTGCCATCTTTAATCCGATACGCCTCCCCATACAATGTCTCAATTCCATTCTCTGAAATGATATAGCTGCCATCATTCAAAGCAATAAATTCCCGTCCCATACTATCAGGATATGCCATATCTTCAATTACCCTCAATCCATCCACAACATCTGTTTTTACCTTTTGAAAATGAGGAATAATCATGTATTTGGTGATTCCCAAACCAGGGATGAATCTTTGATAATTTTCATCCACTGCTTCCCCCTCTAATTCCGGCTGTGCGTATACAATCTCTGCACAATTCATGGAACCGGCACTCCAGGAAATAAGTATCCCTTTAAAATTCTCCAATCGTTTCTTCAAATCCAGTTTACTGAAAAAAGCATTTTGTGTTGGCACGTGTCCACCTGCTAAAATCAGAACATCAAAATCCTTCAAATTTTCTATAATAGTCTCATTTCTACTATCACACATTTGGAACACATTGACATCGAAGCCACTCATGGGAAATGCTTCACTCTGACAAAATAAAATGGAATCATTTCTTTCCCAGTCCTCTGGTGATGCACTTATAACCAGAACATTAGAATTCCTTTTCCAATATTTTTTCATATTCTCCTGCAATCCATTATCATTGAGCAAAAAAGTAGGACGTCGTTTTCCATCTACTCTGTGTGAGCCCACCAAAGAACTTGTTAATATTGAAATCAACCTCTTCCCTCCTTTGTACACGTTTAAGTCCTTATTTTTTCATAGATATCCTTTATCCCGTTCCCCACGTGTACCGTACGATAGGGTTCGAAGTCCTCTCTGGAAGTCGTTCCTGTCAGAACAGCGGCAAAGGATACTCCCGCATTTTCTGCCGTTTTTGCATCCACAAGACTGTCGCCTACATAGAGAATATCCTCCTTCTGTAATTGCAGTCTGTCGATTGCCAGTAGCAGTCCTTCCGGATTCGGTTTTTCCACCTTCACATCTTCAGCACCAACAATTTGGTCAATCAACTCCAGAATCCCCTGCCTGCTGAAAATTTGCTCAATTCGATAGTGAAATTTTGTTGTTACAATACCTATTTGGTATCCATCCTTTTTTATTGCCTGCAAGATTTCTCGAACACCCGGATATAATTCCGTATTCGGAACCATTACTTCATCCGCTTTCTCCTTAAAAAAGCGTGAAAATTGCTCTGCCTCGCTTTCTTTTCCTTCCGGCTCAAGTTCAAAAAAGGTATCTCTCAAGGAAAGACCAATTGTCTTACGTATTGTCTCCTCATCCCTCTTTTGATATCCCAATTTGTTCAATGCAAAATTTACACTTGAGATAATTCCCTTTGTAGAATCACCAAGTGTATAATCAAAGTCAAACAATATTGCTTTCATCTTTTTTATAATTCCTTTCTGCCTATATAAAGCAAATGATTGCTTTTCAATCCATATCTTTCGGTAATACCAAATTCAAAATTATAGCAACAACGAATACAACAGCAACACAGTTTTGGGCAAATACATTTTGTACCATTTGTGGAAAAATGTGGAATACTTCAGGAACCTGGGTAAAACCAAGTCCGATACTGAGAGACAAAGCCGCAATCATTATATTTCTCTGTATAAAACCGCATTTGCCAATCATCTGTATTCCACTAATCACAATCGTCCCAAACATCATAAGAGTGCAGCCGCCTAAAACCGCATCTGGAAGTGTTGCCAAAATCGCGCCAAAAATCGGGAAAATACCAGCAAGAATCATAATAATTGCCCCCGTGGCAATGGTAAACCGGTTCACAACCTTCGTCATGGCAACCAGTCCCACATTCTGACTAAAGGATGTAATAGGCAGACACCCAAACAGAGAAGAAATAGAACTCAGAACCCCATCACAAGCGATGGCTCCTGCCGTCTCTTTTGCCGTAACATCACGCTTCAAGCCGGAAGAAGCCAACGCCCATGTATCTCCAATCGTCTCCGTAGCAGACACCAAAAAAATCAAAACAACCGTTATAATAGCATTGGGATTAAATTCCATCTGGAAAGGCAGAAAACGCGGTACTGCAAGAATTGGTGTATCGGTCATTGCTGAAAAATCTACCATCCCCATGCATACAGCAAGAATATATCCTACAATCAATCCAAACAGAACAGAAAGTTGTTTGAAATAGGATTTTGCAAACAGGTTAAACAGAATGCAGGCAAGCAGCGTAACGGTTCCTAAAATCCAATTCTGTGCAGAACCAAAGTTCTCACTTCCGCTGCCACCACCGAAGGACGAAGCACCCACCGATAATAACGAGAAGCCAATTGCTGTTACCACACTGGCAGCCACAATGGGCGAAATAATCTTAGTCCAGTACTTGGCAAACAGACCTAAAACACTTTCTATCAAACCACCAACCAAAACGGCACCCATGACAGTACCATAGCCGTAGGTGGCACCAATAAAACAAAGAATGGAAACAAAAGTAAAACTGATTCCCATAACAATCGGCAGTCCGGATCCAATACGCCAAATCGGGAAAATCTGAATCAGTGTGCCAATTCCAGCAATCAGCATTGCACTTTGAATCAGCATTGCTGTCTGGCTCTCTGTAAGTCCACAGGCACCAGTCACAATAATAATGGGTGCAATATTTGCTACAAACATTGCCAATATATGCTGTAACCCGAACGGAACCGCTTTGCCGATGGGAACTCTGCCATCCAATGTATATATGTTATCGATGGAACTGTTTTTTGGCTTATTCATACGAACGCTCCTATCCTGTGTCACTTACTGCTCTCGAAAAGTAATCGTACCCTTTTCTGCATCCATGGCCTCTACAATCGCCAATGACTCTAACTGATAACCCAGATTGCGAATCGTCTGTCCGCCCATTTGAAAGCCTTTTTCAATGGCCACACCAATCCCCTCTATGGTGGCACCAGCATGATGAACAATTGAGATAAGTCCCTGCAGAGCACAACCATTTGCCAGAAAATCATCAATAATCAGAACATGATCCTGCGGGGATAAAAATTTCTTTGAAACAATAACCTGATTTTTGCATTTATGTGTGAATGACTCCACTTCCGCCACATACATATCCCCATCAATATTGATACTCTTGGATTTTTTTGCAAAAAGAACCGGCACGTCAAAATGCTTCGCAACAATGCAGGCAATCCCAATACCGGACGCTTCGATTGTCAAAATCTTATTGATTGGTTTGCCTGCAAAACGACGTTTCCATTCCTCACCCATCTTCTCAAAAAGATCAATGTCCATCTGGTGATTTAAAAAGCTATCAACTTTCAGAACATTCCCCTCTTTCACAATACCATCTTTCATAATGCGTTCTTCTAAAAAGTTCATAGCAATTCCTCCTCGATTGTAGCTTCACTATTTTTCTCTATTTTAATATAGCATATACAATCTCTGCAAGTGTTTTTTGAGGCTAATCTTGATGTAATCCAACTTCAGATACCCAAATATTGCCTCCGGAATTTTCGATTGTCACATCAAAAACACCATGTGCCCCCGCTGCACTTTCTACCGTCATCTCTTCTTTTGAATTGGTTCTCGGCATATGATTCGTATAATCAATGTAAATCCATGCGGTCTCTTTTTTACCTTCTTTCTCGACATCAAAGGATTCAATGGAAATCCGCTTCCCTTGCGAAAGACTTTTTAAATCCTCAATAGCAAGTAATATTCCTTCTTTCCACACACCACCCAGTTCATCTGCCGTCTTTTTCATATTATCCAGATAACTTTTTTCCGTCTCGTAGCCGTCAAGAACTCCACCTACCGGGAAGAGACAATCCCTCACTTGCCAGATTTGATTTTCTCTGGAGGTATTTGGATCAATTTCAATGCTATGAGTGATATCACGTTTCATGCCATCTACATTAATTTCTATTGAAAAGTCTCTATAAACATGATTTTTCTTTCCATCGGCTGTAAAGCTATACCCATCTTCTCCATTCTTATACTCCATACGAAAATCATCTTTATCCGTCAAAGAATACTCCACATCCTGCTTCTCTCCATTGATATAATAGGCACCTTCCATTTTGTTTCCGGCAGAATTAAATATAATGCCCCTTCCCGCTGCATATCCAATGGTCCCCACTGCCATGAGGGCAACAAGTATCATACTGGCAACGGCCAGTTTTTTCATTCGAAAATTCAAATGTTTTTTCCCTGACTGTTCCAGCTGATACAATTGGTCTTTCATTTCATCGCTTGCCTTAATTTCCGGATAATTCATTTTAAATAATTCTTTCTCATTCATAATTCAGCACTCCCTTCATTTTTTTCTTTAATATGCCTCTCGCACGCATAAGTCTTGTCTGTATGGAGGATTCATTCATTTTCAAAATTTTTGCAATTTCCTTTACACTGTAATCCTCATAATAATACAAATTTACAACAACGCGGTATTTCTCCGGCAGCTCCATTACAGCATAAAACAAATCACTCACTTCTTCCTGTTGTGCTGCCAGGAAATGTGTAATACTTTCCAAGGACTGTCTACGGCTCCTCCACGGAGACTTAAATAGCGAATGGCATTCATTTACTGTTACACGAATCAACCAACTTTTTTTATGTTCTTCCGAATTGAAATTCTTTTTGTTTTGCAGTAATTTCAAAAAAACATTCTGCAATATGTCTTCCGCATCCTCTTTATTGGCGCAGGAATGCAATGCAATTCGAAACACCATATCGGAATAGCGTTTTACATCTTCTACGTATTCATCATGGGTCATAAGCTGGTCTCCTTTCTCTGTATTTGAAAAGCTTTTCAATTATAACACGGATTAAGCACATAAAATATCTCAAAAAAAATAATTTTTTTCCAACTTCCAGTTGAGTAAATTTCTCTTCACCGGTGTTTGCATCCGAACCAGAGTTCCTGTAAGATAAAACTAAGAGAAACGCTCCTCTATCATACAAAATTCAGGAGGTAAAACATATGGCAATCGGAAACAACATTAAACAACTTCGCGTAAATAGGGGAATTACCCAGGAACAATTGGCCAGACAATTACACGTTTTAGGGCAGGCGGTCAGCAAATGGGAAAATGAAATGGCACTGCCAGACATTTCCTGCCTGCCAATACTCGCCGATTTTTTCGGTGTATCCATTGATGAACTAATGGACTATAAACTGAATGCCCTAACAAATAAAGAACGTTTTGTTCGGTTTATGGCAGGTAATGGCATCCTAGCAATGGGTGATTGCACATTAAAATCCGGCAGATGTGCATCAACGCTCCTTGTGTGGATACACGTTACAGGATGGCGATAAAGTTGTCATCATCGACGATATTATGACATCCGGGAAAACACTTTCAGAAAGAATTACAGCAATAAAAAAACAAGCTGATATCGAGCTTGCTGCCATTATCGTCATTGTGGACCGCTCCACGAGAACAGCGGATTCCAACCTCACAGGCACTCCTATGATAGAGGAAAAATATCATACAAAAGTGTATTCTATCATAACAGAGGATGATATCGACAACTATTTGCTTAAATATACAATACAAGATTCCAAATAGTTGTGGGAAACAGTCCGTAAATAATAGGCCCCCTGTTATTTACGGACTAGTCTCCACTTTTCTTGGGTTTTATATCAGGAATGCATCAATTAATTTCTGAACTGTTTTAACATTGAGGGGACGCTGCGATGTCTCGTGGGTAAGAATCAGATTTTTTCCCGGCAAAATTCCATTCCCGACATATGTCTCAATTTTCTGCATGGCATGTGCCACGTATTCTTCATCATCCATCATTCCTAAATGTTCCCAGTAATACTCTCTCCGGGTTCTTTTGTTTAGTACCTTAAAATCCGGGTACACCGTTCCATATCCATGGAGATATACCGGATATTCATAGTGATACGGAATTCCATTTCTTGTAAACCGGTCTGCAAGAATCATTTCCGATTTTGAGCGGACTTGCTCTTCCTTTTCCGTATAATACAACCCTTCCCTTATTTCCTTTCCTTCATATTCTTCTTGCTGCCATTGCAAAGCATATTCTTCATCTGAAATAATTTCAGGTATTACTAATTTCTTGCGATTATCACTTAACGTATCATAGACAGATAATAAGGTTTCCGGATTATAGCATTTTTTCAATTCTCTTATTTTCTTCAAACTACGCTTTAAGATTACCATGAGTTTCTGGTCATAATCTCGTTGTGCTATTTTTTCCGCCAAAGAAGCATCTTTCTTTTTCAGATATTTCCATTGCAAGTCTCCCTTTTCAATATTTTTATGATAGTATTGGACGATGTTATGCGATTTTGAGACTCGCAAAGCATCCCCGGGAGCATTTTGCAGTCTTTTCTCCAGTTTTTCAATCATTCTCTCTACTTCTTGTTCCTTTTTTTCCAATGTCTTTTTAAAATGGTTCATAGATAAGTCTCCTTTCATCTTGTTTACGGATTATATTACATCTCATTGCATCTAAACCGTAATAATTTCAGTTTGTTTTCCACTCGTTACGTGTCACATAAAGGAATGGCAAGATTGGGCGGTAAAACATCTTGGATTCATTGACTCAAAACAGCATATATTTACTCAGTTAGTATATGAGCCGTAATTTGAATGATATGTATAACATACTTAACGGTTCAAAAAGGAATAATGCTCTTCTGAACCGTAATCCCTCCTTCATCTCCAGTCCCTTTAACGTTCCAAAAACCGCCAATTAGGTCTCAGGTACGTAACCCCAATAATTTTTCTCCTCCTCTACGTACCGTGGAAAATGAAATCTTCCCCCGGCACGTAACCACCACCAAAATCCCCCTCTATCCCCCGCCACAATACTGCTCCACCTGCCATGCCTCTCCATCACAACTTACCGTAACAGCACCGCCGTAATCGGTGCGAACCACTTTCGTCCCCACTGCCGCCAGCCGTTCCAGCAACTCCTGGTGGGGATGTCCGTACCGATTGTTCCTGCCGCAGGAAACCACCGAGAGCCGAGGCATCAGCGAGTTAAGAAATTCTGTCGAAGACGAGCCATTGCTGCCATGATGTCCCACTTTCAGGTAATCCACAGTCCGGAGATTTTTAAACAATTCCTGTTCTCCCGCCATCTCCAAATCTCCGGTAAGCATTCCTGTAAACTGCTGATATTGCAATTGCAACACGAGAGAATAATCATTCTCAGACTCCCAATCATAGGAAGAATAAGGATGCAGACAGAGAAGCTGTACTTCCCCCAGAGTCACCCGGTCGCCCTTCTCCATATATACAAGAGGAACTCCTGCCTTCTGACACAAAGCAGCAAAAGCAAGATACCCCTCATCCTTTTTCTCGATTTGAGGCAATACAACAGCGCCGATATCCAGTCCCATATGATTTTCAGCTTCCAGAATTTCCTGAATTCCACTGATATGATCACCATCGCTATGGGTAACAAAAATAGTATCAAGCCGCGAAATTCCCTGAGATTTGAGAAAAGGAACAATTCTGTACTTTCCCACTTCCTTCACATCGGAACTTCCCCCGTCCACTAACATCGTTCCCTGATTTGTGCGAATGCAGGTACAGTCCCCCTGTCCCACATCCAGATTGGTAATCTGAAGTCCTGACACACGATGGACGGGCAGACACAAAACCACCAGTCCCAAGACGAGAATCAGTAAATTTCGGTGATGGGGTGACTTTTTTTGCCAAAGACAAAATAACAAAATCCCAGCATAATAGAGAAGAATTTGCCAAAGATACGGCTTGCCAATCACCAGACTGGCACAGGGCAAGTTTCCTAGAACGTGGCAGACAACATCAAAAAACAAAAAGCAATAGTGAACGAAACCAAAACAGAACTTTCCCAAAAGCAAGTGCATGCATCCTATCGCAATTCCACCGATGGATGCGGTCAGAATCCCTCCCATCAGCGGTAGTAAAATCACATTTGCCACGACACTGTACAAAGAGATTTCAAAATAAGACGATAACAGAATCGGAAGGGTCACAAGCTGTATACCCAGACTTCCCAAAAAAGCCTGTGGCAAGATGTTATTTCCCAGATCCATATCTTGAAAATATTTCACGAAGATTACAATTCCTGCCACGGTTCCGTAAGAAAGCTGAAATCCGGTCTGGAACAGGACATAGGGATGGACAAGAAGTTCCAAAATGGCACTCAGGGCCAGAGCACTCAGTGGGTCGTATCTTCTTCCCACAATTCTGGCAAAAAGCATGCACCCCATCATACAGACTGCCCTCTGGGTAGAAACAGAAAAGCCGGTCAGGATGCCATACAATACAAGAAGAATCATCGTGACTACGACTGCCGCCTGCATCGGCATGACATACTTGCGGAGAAGAAAGAAAAGTCCCGCTCCTATCAGTGAAATGTGCAACCCCGATATGGCAAGCACATGGGCAATTCCGTTTTCCTGATAAAGCCTTTTCGTTTCCTCGGATAAATCCGTTTTATCTCCCAGTACCATGGCAGAGATAATCCCTGCGGTCTTTTCTTCACAACACGCATCAATAATTCGGCTAAAATAACATCGCAGCTTATATAAACTATCCTGCAGAAAATCCCTCCGGTTATCACGGATAGAAATTTTTGTAGCAAATCCTTTGTAAGAAATACCTTGTTCTGTATTATATTGATATTCGTTGAATTGTCCCGGATTTCCGGGCTCTGAAAATGAACTTACAGATGCTTCTATCTGAAGCAGATTTCCGATGTGAAGCTCTCCCGGCAATTCCGTATCCGCTCCGGTATACAGCTTCATTTTGTGGCATAATAATTTCTGGTTGCTATGCACATCACTCACCAGCAATGTGCAGGAGTTCTCTTTCTCCGTGATTTCCTCCAGTTCACAGAGAAGAGACATCTCTTCCGACTCATAAATAGGTATTTTTTCTTTCCACCTGCTATGAGCAAAAAGTATTCCGGCAGCCAGAAGAAGTAGAACCACACAGAGTGGTCTTTTTCTCACCTGCACTCCCCCTTTATCTTCCTATGTTATTGTTCCGTTTGTTCCACGAGATCCAGTTTCCGTTCCAGCACAGAACTAAAAGAATCCATCTCCCCATACTTATCCTGGGGTTCTCCGTCTACCGTGAACTGAACCCGGTTCACATTGGCCAGTTCACAGAGAGTATTGACAATCGAATACACAGTCACCTCGCTGCTGATTCCGGACAACAGATTATTAAACCCACTTCCCAAATCCACATAACACACCTGGTCACGAATCGTCAGATTGTTTAATATTGTATCCTCCGGAATTGCCGGTCTCACCTCAGATGAATTGTTTTTCATCCCCTGAATTGTTTCCTCACCCTGAATCAACTGATTCACCAAAAGTTCTGCTAACGGCGTAGCTGAATTGTACGTAACCGTCGTCGAGACAGCACGCAGACGGTCCCCTTTTTTGTTGGAAAAATATAAAGTAATCTGTCTGCTCTGCTCTTTTCCTTCACTGTCCAGATTCAGCACAAATCGATCTCTGCTCATCAATCCAACCGCATTTCCGGAAATCATCAAAGGCTGATCTTCCACATAAAACTCCACATAATCAATTGCCTCCAGCTGGCACAAAGTCTCTACAATAGCAGCTCTGGATAAAATTTCCTCCACACCACTCCGCTCATAATAAGCTGCGGAGAAAAATATGGCAAGCTGCCGGTTCTGAATTTGGAAATCCAGAATATCCACATTTTCGCTAATGGGACTCTTGGCTTTTGCATCGTCACCGCTTGACTGGAGCTGTTTCAACAATTCTCCGGCCATCACCTTCGTCTCATCACTGGAATGAGGAGATTCATATTCCCGATCCACCAGTCCAGACATATCTGCATTCAAATAAGAAATGGTATACGAATAGTTCTCTTCTTGATCCAGACTGTCACAGGAAACGCATAAACAGGTCAGGACAAGAATCAAAAAGGAAAGCAAAATGCGTTTCATGTCACACCTCCTATTCCAGGTACATAAGTGGAATCCGTACCGCAAAGGTTGTTCCCTGCTGTTCCACACTATGTACTTTAATTGAACCGCGGTGAAGAAGAATGGCATTTCGAGTAATGGCAAGCCCCAAGCCATTGCCTCCGGTCTCTCTGGATCTCGCCTTATCCACACGATAGAACCGCTCAAAAATATTATCCTGCAGGTCCTCCGGAATACCTACTCCGGAATCAGACACTCTGAGGTAGAAAAACTTGTGGTCGGCATTCAGGGATACACGAACCCAGCCATTGTCATAATTATATTTGATAGCATTTTCAATCAAATTGCGAAATGCCATGGAAAGTTTCACTTCGTCTACCTGTGCCGTTACCGGACGGACACTTTCAAAAATAATCTCGATATTACGTTTATCGGCAATTGGCTGAAGCTGTTTCAAAATGCTTTCCAAAAATTCATTAATATTCACCTCGCTGATATTGACCTCCGAGGCATTCTTATCCATCTTCACCAGCGAAAGTAAATCGTTAATAATCTTATTCATACGCTCCAGTTCCTCATTGATATCCACCATAAATTCCTGGTACAATTCCACCGGAACATCTTCCTGCTCAATCAACGATTCTGCCAGCACCTTGACCGAAGTAATCGGCGTTTTCAACTCATGAGAGACATTGGAGACAAACTCCTGCCTGGCATCTTCCAGATTTTGAAGCACACTAAGCATGGAATTGAAATTGTCGGCAATATTTTCAGCCTCTGTATAACCAACCAAATTCATCGTTTCATTAAAATCGCCGGAAGAAATCATGGCAATGGATCCCGCCACCTCTTTCATCGGCATCACAATCCGCCCGGAATACAGAACAGAAACAACAATAATGATTAGACCAAGAACCAGAAAAAGAGTCAGTGCTATGGTCTGCATGGAATCATACAAATCATTCACACGATTCAGGGAAAAATCCATAATCACAGCACCATCCACAGAATCACTTTCCGGATTCTGTACCGCTAAAACCAATTCCACATTATTCTTGTCATGGCTAATTATTTTGGTTTCTTCCCCTTTCAGACAACGGACAACGTCTTCCATGAGAATCACTTTTCCCTCTTCCAGGCCATAGGTATCACGAAGCACACTCAGATTTGAATCAGCAATCAAAATTCTTCCTTCAAAAATATCCGCAACCTGGGTCAGTTCCGCATCCACTTCAGCAGATGAATCATTGGTAAAATAAGCAGAAGAAATAACAAGGTTACAAATAACGGAACCTCGTGACTGCAATTCATTAATACGTTGTGAGATAGCCTTTGACCGATAAGTATTAATAAAGATAAGGGTAAAAATCACCAGCGGAATCATCCCAACCAGGATAAGCACAACCATACTCTGGGTACGAAGACTTTTTAAAGACTTGATTTTACTCTTTATTTTCGAAATAATAGCCAACACCCCATTTTGTATGTATAAAAACCGGATCGCTTGGATTCTCTTCTATTTTCTCACGCAGACGACGGATGTGCACATCCACCGTACGGGCATCACCCGGATAGGAAGCTCCCCACACTTCATGAAGAAGTTGTTCTCTGCTATAAATTTTCCGTGGATTACGAATCAAAAGGCTCAGAAGTTCATACTCTCTCGTAGTCAGACTAATTTCACGGTCTTTCAGATACACCCTTCTGCTTCCGGCATCCACCTTCATGCTTCCATACGTTTCCATTTTGTCCCCTGTATCCCGGTTCTGTTTACTACTGCGGCGGATAATCGCTTTGATTCTAGCCTTCACTTCCAATATATTGAATGGTTTGGTAATGTAATCATCCGCACCATATTCCAAACCAAGAATCTTATCCATGTCATCTCCCTTTGCCGTCAACATAATAATCGGCACATCCGAAAATTCACGAATCTGCTGACAGACATCAAAACCAGACATTTTTGGTAACATCACATCCAGCAAAATCACATCGTACTGCATTGCGTGGGCAGCTTCAAGCGCACTTTCCCCATCATAGGCATAGTCCACTTCCATACCATCCTGCTCCAAACTGAAACGGATTCCCTTTACAATCAGTTTCTCATCATCTACAACCAATACTTTCTTTGCCATCTGCTCTGCCTCCACTTTACTCACGGTTATACCGTAATATAATCCTTAATTTTACTGAAGACTCCTTCCTTAATACCGGAAATCTTCATAATATCTTCGATTTTTTGAAATGCACCATTGCTCTCACGATAAGACACAATCTGTGCTGCTTTGGATTCCCCTATCCCGCTTAATGTCATCAATTCTTCCGCCGACGCCGTATTGATATTTACTTTGTCGGAAACACCGGAACCGGATGACTTCTCGTGGGAACTCTGTTCCTCATTCGTCCTCTTCTCTGCTCCTTTTTCTGCCACAACAAGCTGCGTTCCATCCGCAACCTTTTCGGCCAGATTCACAGAAGACGAATCTGCCTTTTTCGTAAATCCTCCTGCCTGCTTCACCACATCTATAATATGTGGCTCGCTCTGAAATGTGTATACCCCCGGCTTTTTTACTGCTCCACAAATGTGAACATAAACCATGGAAGAATCGGTTTGTTCAGGAATTTCTTTTTCGCTCTTTGCCGATTCACTGGCTCCATCTGTAAAATGCTCGGTTACCACTTCGCCACTTTCCTGCCTGCCATTCAGCCCCAAATACAAAATGCCAGCCAAAAGAAAAGCAATAACACCAAGGATTATCTGTATCTTTTTCTTTTTACTCATGAATCTCTCCTTCCAGGCCGGGAAGAAAAGTCGTACAAAGATATTTTACCAATGTTAAAGCTTTTTGACAATGCTTAATTTAGAATTTTTTCATATTTTTATTTCCACTTAAAAATGGCTATACCGGCAACAATTGCTGCCACTCCAATACATTTTCTCCATTCAAAAGGCTGTTTATCCATGCCAAACAAGCCAAAAAGTTCAATCAGATAGGAAACAACAATCTGTACAGAGACAATAAACATTGCCGATCTTGCCGGACCAATGGCATTAATACTGAAAATAACCGTATACGTAATAAAAGCACCTATCACTCCGCCCAACAGCATATATTTCGGCGTTACCTGCCACAAACTACTGACTGTTCCATCTTTGCCGGTAATGAACCAGGCAGCCACACAGACCACAAATGCACTAATCTGTACAAAAGATGCCGAGAGCCAGATACTGCTCTGTTTCGTCACCTCTGCATTAAAAACTCCCTGTATACTCATCAATGCACCGGAGATTGCTGCCACCAAAATTCCCCACATAAAAAGCACCTCTTTCTGTCTGCCAACTGTCAAGCTGACTCTATACCGTTCAGTATTTCCAGAAAAAGGTGCTTCTATTCCATGACAAATCACAAAATTTCATCTAATACGGCAATCATTTCATCAACGTCTTCTTTCTCAATTACCAGCGGTGGCACAAAACGAATAACATGCGTTCCTGCACTCATGAAAATTACTCCTTTTTCCAGTGCCTTGGTAACGTAAGGTCCAGCCGGCTCTGCCAGCTCAAGACCTCGCATCAGCCCCATGCCACGACTTTCTACCGCAATTTCTTTTTTCTGCACCAAATCATCCAGACATTTTCCTAAATACTCTCCCATCTGCTCCACATGGGTCAGGATATCCTTCTTCTCAAAAAGAGAAAGGGTCTCCGCAACCGCCACACAAGCCAGCGGATTTCCGCCAAATGTCGTACCGTGATCTCCCGGCACAAGCGCCTTTGCAATTTCTTTTGTGGTCGCAATGGCTCCCACCGGAATTCCATTCCCGATTCCTTTTGCCATAGTTACAATATCCGGTTGGATTCCATATTGCTGGTAAGCAAACATTTTCCCGGAACGTCCCATACCACACTGAATCTCATCACAAATC
>JALENH010000005.1 GCA_022767895.1 Eubacterium sp. | reverse complement strand
TCTCCTCGTAGAACCGTAAAATCACCACGCTGAGCCATTATGGTCTAATCAATTACGGACTATTCAAAGAAATAAAAAATCTCAGCGGTAACAATCCTCCAGTCTCAGAAAAGCCCAACGGTCTATACAACGCAACAGGCCAAATTGAACCGTAAAACTCGGAGTCCTCCGCTACACCTTTACCCCCCAAATTGCAATAATATCTTATTTAGTCCGTCACCCCCAGAGATTCTGAGTCAATTACGTGTCGTATACTCCATACTCAGAATTTAGACCGTAATCCCCGATAGAACATCGGTATATTTTACGGTTCCCAGAAAAGAAAGGCCAATTTAGTCCGTTCCCCCCACCATAAACCAGAACTCATCCGCCCCTAGCTCACGATTTTAAATACAGCGGTCCTCTCATACACAAGAGGATCGGTATAAAGGAAGAAAATGGTTCCTCCTGTCGGTGCAAAAATCTCCTCCCGTACATCTCCTGTATAGGAGTCCAGTACCCGTCCCAGCAATTCTCCTTTTGACACCATCTGCCCCACTGCCACTTCGGTTTCAAAGAGTCCTGCTACGCTCGTTCGTGCCACAATCATATCTGTATCCCGGATGACATGAACCGGAACCGGATCCTCACGCCCCACCTGCTCTGTCAAAAGTCCTTCTTCATACATAAAATGTAAAATGGCCTCGATCCCCTGCTTGGCACTTATTTTATCGATACGTGATGTAACCGTCGTGTAAAGACTGAAGGCATTGGATTCCCAAATCTGCCAGTTATAGTTCAAGGTTGTCGTATCATAGGGTCTTGTCTCTCTCAGGACAACATAAGGAAGACCGAATCGTTTGGCCAGTTCCACATTTTCCATCCCTGTCGTCATCATACGCACATGCGGCATAAAATCCCCAGGCATGTAAAAAGAAGTGAGCTGGATTCCATTCTCATAGTCCTGAATCCCTCGGAAAATTCCATCAGCAATACGCTGGGTGGTTTCTCCCTTATCATAACCCGGAAACATGCGGTTGATATCTGTGTTGTCCGTTGGCCAGAAACGCTTCTGGATATTCATGGAATAAGGATTACCGGAGGGTACCACAAGAATCTGGTGTCCCTTGGCAAGCAGGCCCTCTTCCTCCAATAATTTCAGACACTGGATCAGCTGGGAGCAGACATAAATCTGCTGAATCTCATTTCCCCGCAAGCTTCCCATCACACAGAGGGATTTTTTCCCTTCGCCAAAAATGTATCCCTTTACACGAAAATGATCCCGGTATAAAGAATCAATTTGATATAATGTAGTCTCTTTCATTCCTTTTCTCTCCCCTCAGATTCCGCCGTATATGGCTCATTTCTCTGCAGTACACGGGCTACCAGTGACCCCTGGTCAACAATTGGATATTCACGGATGGTAAAAAGAACCCCGTCTACCGGCGAAAGGACGAAAGAACATACCTCCCCTGCCAGTGGATTCAGAATCCGCCCAATTTCGTCACCTTCCTGCAAATATTGTCCATGCCGTGCTGTCTGCACAAAAACACCGGAAGCAGAGGCATTAAGAAATGCCACCTTGCTTTCATCAATAGAAATCATTGGCTTACGAACCGGTTTTACCTCTCCCTGCCAGATTCCCATCTCCTTCATGGAGTAGAAAATACCATCCACCAGCTGTTCACAAATGGATTTGGTAATTCTCATTCCCACTCCCATTTCCACAACCAGCGTCGGAGTACCGGCATGATTCAGACTGTATGCCAGTGTAGACTGCAAAACCGTCGCATTACTATGCACCCAGATGAAGTCCACATTCATCTTCGCAGCCATCGGCACCAGCCAGTCCTTGTGCAGCTCATTAATACGAATCTGCGGAATTTCTGTCAGATAGATATTGCTGGCGTGGATATCCACACAAAGGTCAGAGCCTTCCAAATCTTTTATAATTTGGGATGCCAGATATTCCGTCATGGAGCCATCCTCATTTCCCGGAAAAAGCCGGTTCATATCCATATCAAAGGACGGAATTCCACGGGTCACCGAATCGATTCCCAAGGGATTCATCGCCGGGTAAATATCCACGGTACCGGTAAGGAGTTCCGGCTGCTCCTGAATCCTTCTTGCCACTTCATAGCAGACATATTGTCCTTCCAGTTCATCACCGTGAATTCCGGTGACGATACTAATCCGCTTCCCGCAATCTTCCCCTTCCGGCACCAGATGATTTTTCTGTATCATCAGAGTCTCATCCACCGGTAACGTTAATTGTGTCACTGTTTGTATCATTTTCTCCACTCCTCTTTTTCTTCCTCTTTCACGGAAACATAAATTTCCTGCCGCTGACCTGCCTGACCGGTAAAAACCCCCTGATTAATCAGGCAGTCTTTGTAATCACGACCATGTGAGATTTTGATATGGGAATCACTGACAATCAGATTGTTCGTAGGATCCAGTGCATACCAACTCCCCCGGTCATAAATCTCCACCCAGGCATGGCTGGCTCCCTCCCCTTCCAACATCCCCACTACATATCTGGCCGGAATCCGCTCCATATGGCAAAGGGCAATGAGAATGTGAGAATAATCCTGACATACACCACGTCCCAGAGTCATTGCCTCCTCCGCCGTCGTACTGACATTGGTAGCACCGGGAACATATAAAAAATCCCGGTAGAGCCGGCGCATCATAACAATGCTTTTTTCCATCGCCGTATCCGAGGCCGGAAAAGCAAATTTGCGATGGTAAGCAAGCAGATTTTCTCCCGGTCTGGTGTAATGGGATGGATAGCGGAATCGTCCCAACATATGCAGTGCTTCGGCAGATTCATGGTCGCTTAGACCGGAAACCGCCTCCCCTTTCACCTGGATGCTGAAATGCTCATGTGGTCTGGCACATTCCCCATAGACACAGAAATTTCCAAATGAATCTGTGCCTTGGGAAAAACCGGTTTCCAGTGAACTGTCAGGATAAATCGAATACGAAAGTTTCTGAATTTTCTGTCTCTCACTGTCAAGCGGAATACACCTTACAGTAAAACGATGATCTGAAACAGGCGCATCAAAAACAATTTTCATTTCATAATCAAACAAAAGTGTCTTCATGGTAGTCTGCCACTCCCTTTATTCGCAGCGAATCCTCTCCACATCCTGTACGATATGATGATAATCCAGAGGTTCTGCTTCTACCAGCTGTTGCAGTTCTTCCAGCATGGATTTCTGATAATGAATGGCACTCCGGTCGATGCGGCCTGCCAGGCGCTGCACCTCTCTAGTCATTGCCTTGCGGTCCAACTTCAATCTGCCATAGAGGTCAATTCGCTCCACCCGCTTGCCAATCAACATCGTATTCCGACAGCGTTCATCATCCACCTCATCATCAATAACACCCCAGAAGGCATGTAGATTATCCATCACCTTCTGTAAATCAATCAATGGTGCATCACTGATTTTGGCCTTATTCATATCATAAATTGCCAGCTGGATGTAAGACAGCGCCTCACTGCCGATGGTCTCCCTAAGTTCAATGGCGTTATCATAGGCCCGGTTCAGATTACTGAAAATGGAATTTTCATCTTCTTCGCTATAGGCATAGGTATAACGAAAATCCTCCGGTGACGTATAAATATTGGGAATTTCCAAATTTCTGCAGAAATCTGCATAACTGGTGGAATCACCATCAATCATAATATCATATCTGGTGGAGTACAGGCATGTCGTAGTATATACCCGCTCCACATACCGCCCCAGCCAATACAGCCGGTCTAATTGTTCTACTGAGATAATACCCATGTGTCTTTAAAACCTCCTCCCTGTGATGAATTCACAATGAATGAATCCGGGTTTCTGGAAAACCGGGTCAGACCGCTTTTCCACACCATTGGTTCCTCTGCCATCAGTACGAAGGCGCGAAGATCCGCTTTGCGGGGGACAATTTCTCCCTTATCCATAATATCGAGATCCATAAAATCAATAACTTCCTGTGCAATAAATCGCCGTGGCTCCCGTTTTAACAAAGCAATAAAATTTTCCTTTTCTTCCTTTGTCATACTGCTTCCAAATACAACACCGTAGCCGCCGGCTTCCGCCACATCCTTTAAGACGAGGGAATCAAAATGTTCCAGTACATATGCCATGTCCTCTTCATAAAAAGGAAGATAAGTCGGTGCATTCTGCAGAATCGGTTCCTCATCCAGATAATAGCGAATCATCCGGGGAACAAAATAGTAAATTCCCTTGTCATCCGCAATGCCGTTCCCGATGCCGTTAAGCAGTGCCACATTTCCTTTGCGGTACACATCGAAGATGTGAGGAATACCAATCAGCGATTCCTCATTGAAGGCGATGGGATCCATATATTCATCGGATATCCTCCGGTAAACAGCTCCTACCCGCTCCTTCTTTCCACTGGCACTGATGAAATATAATTTATCATCCTCTACCCGCAATGCGGAAGCGTTCACCAGATGGGCACCTGTCCGCTCCGCCAGATAGGAATGCTCAAAATAGGCGGCATTGTATCGTCCCGGTGTAAGAATCACCGTATGCCCTTCCACGTTGACATAGTCCATGGTATGCCGCAGAAGGTCCGCATAGTTCCGGTTGTCCTCCAGGTGATATTCCTGAAACGTTCTCGGACTGCTCCGTCTGCACAGCTCACGGGCAATCATGGGATAAGAAGCACCGGAAGGCACCCGCAGATTATCTTCCAGAATGTACCACTCCCCGTCTTTCCCCTGCACGAGATCAATGCCGGAAATATGGGAATAAATTCCTTTTACCGGGCAAATTCCTTCACACTGTGTCAGATAGCCGCTGGAAGCATAAATAAACTCCTCCGGCACCACTTTATCCCGGATAATCCTTTTTTCACCATAAATATCCTTAAGAAAAAGATTCAGTGCCATAACTCGTTGCTTCAATCCTTTTTCCAGTTTATCAAACTCCTCTTTGGGAATAATTCTGGGGATCGCATCGAAGGGAAAAAGTTGCTCCTTAAAGGTATTGTTTTTATAAATACCAAATTTCACTCCATAGCGGGCCAAAAGCTCGTTAACCGTTTCTGTGTGATCATACAAGTCCATTTCATGCATTTGGTTGCCCCCTTTCTCTTCCATAAAACACGACAAAGGCGTCAGGAAAAGTCCTAACGCCTTTGTTCTAGTACCTATTTAACTCCCATTTCGGATAAATGTCAAGAAAAATTTTCCTTGCAAATTAAAATCTATAAAATTTTCCTTGCAAATTAAAATCCGGGTAATCACATTATCCATACCATGGGAAAGATAATCACACAAATCCTCGTCTCCCCCATAGTACTCCTGCACCAGTCTGGGAACAACACTCCGGAGAAAATCTTTGATTTCCTGCTCTCCCGTCAGACCAGCCTCCGCCACCATTTTTTTCGCAATATCCAGCAAAACAAAGTCACAGATATTTACAATCATGTCCCTGTGGTGCTTGTTATATCGGGATAAAATGTGGATTACTTCTTCTTCCGGAAAACGCTGCAGGAATTTCTGCTCCACATGAATACAAGCCAGATATTTGTGAATTCTGTCGATTCCGGAGCAACCGGATAAATCAACCAATACCGGATAATCCAGCGTCAAAATTGTGTTCTGCGGTTCAAATTTCACGTCATACCACCGAAAAAATTCAGGTATCCCTTTCAAAAAAGTATCGCGCAGACACCGGTTTTCATAAAAAGAAAAATCCGGCAATATTTTGTGGTACAAATCCAATGTTTCTTTTACCTTTTCCACCACACATTGATACCCCAGCTCATATGCCATTTCAGCAGACATTTTCTCCTGCGACACCAGTCCTTCCTTCTGGCCGTCCATTTCCCGGATACAGTACAAAACTGCCTCCATCAGTTGTTCCGCCTTTTCGTAGGTAATGGATGTACTTTCCCATCCGGTATACTTTTCTGCCAGCTTTCCCACAACCGGCAGTAATTCTTCCACACTGAAATTCATCATTCCCACTCCTCCCAATCCGGGTCATATCCTGCACGGATTGCCCGGGCAAAATTTTCCAGGCAGGTGCTTTCCAGATAATCCAAATCACCATGACATCTTGTTTCAAATTGCTTTTTCATAAAATGCAGCAGTTCATCATCCGTAACCTGATCCAACACCTCATTTTTATAGCAATAAAAAATCTCCTGCAGTCGAATAATCGTCTCCACATAATTGGAAGAATCCAAATACACCGAATCACAAAATTCAAAAATCAGTTTTTCTGTGATGCCTGCTCCAAACTCCACTCTGCGCTGCCGTTTCAGTACATCGCTTTTTTCCCTTACAATCAGCTTTGCCTCCTCTTCTGTTAAGGAAAGACCAAATTTTGCTGTCTTCTGATTGGTCTCAATCACTTTTGCAATCTGACTCTCCCTCTGCCACAAATTCATCCCGTTAAAACCCATAAAAAACCTCCCGTGTCGTTAATAGAAAACGATTATAACACGGGAGGTAACATAGGAACAGTCTTGATTTTTTCGCCATTTTGTGGTAATATAAGCCCATAAATAAAGTCTACATATTCATCAACACATCGCGGATTTCATCCTCTGCCACGGGTCTTGCGTACACCTCATCACCAAAAGTCATGACATCTCCAATTCCCTTTTGGAATACAAAACGAAGTTTACCATCTCTCACTTTCTTATCCGTGTACAGTTTTTTCACCAACGCTTCCCGGTCAATATAGGATGGTATCTCCACCGGTAGTCCAATATCTTTCTGAAGTGCAATAACCCGGTCACACTCTGCCTCTGTAAGATAGCCGCACTGGCAGCCGAGTTTCACCTGGGCAGTCATGCCAATAGACAACGCTTCTCCATGCAGCAGCTTGTATTCGCTCACTGTCTCGATGGCACGACCTACCGTGTGCCCAAGATTCAGAATTTCCCGAAGATTCTTCTCCTTCTCATCCTTCATCACGACCTCATATTTCACAGCACAGTTCCGCTCGGAAATAAAGCTACATGCTTCCGGATTGCAGGCTAAAATTTCCTCTTTGTGGCTTTCCAGATAAGCAAATAGTTCCCTGTCTGCCAGGCAAGCATGCTTTACCGTCTCTGCCAGTCCGTTCACCAGATGTCTCTGGGGCAGCGTTTTCCATGCCCCGATATCTACATACACTTTTAGCGGCTGATAAATCAAACCAATCAGATTCGTAGCAAGATCGGTATCCACTGCTGTTTTTCCACCGATGGAAGCATCCGCCGCAGCTAACAGTGTGGTAGCAAAATTGATAAAGGGAACCCCTCTTCCAAAAGTACCTGCCAAAAACCCTGCCAAATCTGTCACAACGCCACCACCCACGGCAATCACACAACAGTCACGACGATAGCCCTTTGCCAGCATAGCGTCCTCCAGCATTTCTTTTGTTTTCCTCACCTTACTTTTCTCACCGGCAGGGAAGACAAATAAATCTCCCTGATATCCGGCCTTTTTTATCGCCTGTAAAACCGGTTCTCCATACAAAGGTTCCACATTGGAATCCGTAATGACAGCAAATTTTTTCCGACTGCCAGCCAGTCCCTGTTTTATATCTTCTACCATGACATCAATCAGGTCATTCCCAATCTGCACATCATAGGAATCATCCACAACTTTCTTCAATTCTACATGAAAACGGCTCATAACCTGTCCTCTCTTTCCAGTTAGTTCATTTCTATTGTCTAAGTATATCGCAATTCCCTATTTTGCGCAACTAATCTCCCTCCATTTTCTTGACATTGTGCACAAGAAATGATACCATTTCATAGGATAAAGAAAGGAGTTTTCAAGCAGAAATGCTTCCGCAAAAAGAAGCGGTAAAATTAGCGCCAGACCCACGGGGTTGACGAGGTGGAGAGAATGTGAATTATCCTCACATCGTATCATTACGGATCGAATTTTCGGCGGATGCTCTCCCGCACATTGTAAGGCGTGAAACACTCACGTTGTGCGTAGCTGTTCTACAAAACCTCTGGCAACAGAGAAACAAAAGGAACAGTAGCAAAATATTATTATTTTCATAAGGAGATTTCTACTATGTGTGGAATTATTGGTTATGTTGGCCTTGATGATGCAAAAAAAGCGTTGATTAAAGGCTTACAGACATTGGAATATCGTGGCTATGACAGTGCCGGAATTGCGTACTGCCAGCCGGAAGGAATCAAAACTATTAAAACAGTTGGAAAGGTTTCCAAACTGAAGGAAAAAGTGGCAGATGAGGCATCCGATGATGTTGCTACCTGCGGAATCGGTCATACACGCTGGGCGACCCACGGTGGCGTCTCAGCCACCAACTCCCACCCTCATACAGCCGGGAAAGTAACGCTGATTCACAACGGAATCATTGAAAACTACAAGGAATTGCAGGAAGAGCTGGCTGCCAAGGGTCTGGAACCGGTTTCCCAGACTGATACCGAGATTGCTGCCATGGTCATCAATGACTGCTATCATGGTGACCCGGAAGCCGCCATCAAAAAAGCAATTACAAAACTAGAGGGTGCCTACGGCTTCTGTGTTATGTTCTCTGACATTCCGGAGACGATTTACGCTGTGAGAAACGGAAGCCCACTGGTAGCAGCCCACACCGACCGCGGTTCCATCATTGCTTCTGATATGGTGGCACTGGTAAGCTATACAAAACATTATTTTGTTTTAAAGGAAGGGCACATCGCCAAACTGACAGAGGACGAGATTATTGTAAAAGATGAAAATGGTGAAGTTTATGGCCCTTATATCCACCATATCAGCTGGGATATGGCTTCTGCGAAAAAGGGCGGCTATGATTATTTCATGATGAAAGAAATTCACGAGCAGCCGGAAGCTCTCAGGAATACAATCCGTCCCCGTATGGTGAACGGACTCCCGGATTTTTCTGCTGATAATATTGGCGATGACATTTTCGAAGGCATCAACCGTATCGTCATTACTGCCTGTGGAACTGCCATGCATTCCGGACTCATGGGAAAAAATATGATTGAACGTTTATGCCGTATTCCGGTAACCGTTGATATCGCTTCGGAATTCCGTTACCAGAATCCGATTATCGATGAGAAAACACTTCTGATTACGGTATCCCAGTCCGGCGAAACAGCCGATACCCTTGCCGCTCTTCGCCTGGCAAAGGAACGAGGTGCCAAAACACTTTCCGTTGTAAATGTAAAAGGCTCTTCCATCGCCCGTGAAAGCGATTATGTCCTGTACACCCATGCCGGTCCGGAAATTGCCGTGGCCAGTACAAAAGCCTATAGTGTGCAGGTTGCCGTTATGTATCTGATTGCTTTCCGCCTTGCTCTTGTCAGTGGAAAAATCAGTGAACAGGAAGCTGCTGAATATATGACAACCATGATGAATACCATCAACAAGGTGGAAGAAGTTCTTGGCTACGACTCTCAGACCGAGCGCATTGCCAAACGCCTGACAAAAGCTACAGACATTTTCTTCTTGGGACGTGGCCTCGACTATGCCCTCTCCTGTGAAGGATCACTGAAATTAAAGGAAATCAGTTATATACACTCGGAAGCTTACGCTGCAGGCGAATTGAAACACGGAACAATCTCCCTTATTACGGATAACGTTCCTGTCATTGCACTGGCAACCCAGCCGGATGTTTATGCCAAGATTATTTCCAACGTACAGGAAGTGCGGTCCCGTGGTGCAAGAGTCATCCTGATTACCGGGGCAGACGCGGAAGTAGATGCCGCACTCTGCGACTATCACATCGTACTGCCGGACACAGACCCACTCTTTGCACCGTTTGTTGCAACCGTCGTTCTGCAGTACCTGGCCTACTACGTATCCGTAGAAAAAGGCCTCAATGTAGACCAGCCGCGAAACCTCGCCAAAAGCGTCACTGTAGAATGAGCGCGAAAGCTACGAGCCAGTCATAGAAAAGAAAAAGGAGTCCCTCGCAAGCTCGCTTGCAAGAGGGCCTCCTTTTTCTTTTCTATAGCGGGCGACAGCCCGCGTGTAGATGAATTCAGATACGACTGGCGAAGCCCGTAGACGAATTCAGATACAGACTGGCGGAGCATTCAGATACTATACTTCACAAACGTATCGGCATCGCACGACTCATCCGAAGCAAAACCAATAACAAAGCTCTTATTACTCAACAGCAATGCATTCTTCACATATTTTTCCCGGTATCTTGATTTTGAAAAATCAACCACTTTAGAAAACTTTTCATCACCAATTTTAGCAAGAAAAGCCCCCTTTGTATTGACATACAAAAAATATCCGCTTTTGCATGAATAAGCCTCGTACCCAGCCACCATATCCGTTTCCGGCTTTGAATAAAGAGAAACTCTCTTTCCTGTTTTTTGTTTTGCAACCTGAATGAAGCCTCCAACCGCAGAATATACATATCCATCATCCATTGCTGTCGGCCAGAAATTATATACTGCCTCTTGTTTTGTTTTTCTCTTTCGATAATCAACAATAACACTTCCGCCGGAACTTCCTGTTGAACTGTTGGCATCTTCGTTTGCATATAATACTCTGATTTTACCTGCTGAACATTTATTAATCTGAATGATTCGCAGATTTTTATACTTCTTTACATACTTCTTAAAACTGATTTTTTCTGTTTTTAACTTCTTCCCTTTTTGATAAATTTTCAATATCATTGCATTTTTCTTGGAAGAAGCTTTTAATGTTTTATTTCCCACCTTAAGTCTTGTCATTTTTCTAAATGGATAAGGCTTTTTATATGTACTCTCCTTTACAGCAGCCATTCCAGAAAACGAGTTAACAAACATCGTGGAAAAAACAAATAGAAAGATTATAAATTTCTTTTTCAATTCAACACCCCCAAAAACTTTATCTTTCTCCTTTAGAGTAAATATTGCAATAACATCTGCCACAATTGGAACAACATTTACTTCAAAAAGGACAATAACAAATGAACGAATCAATGTATGATCCATTATCAGAAAACGAACCACAAGAACCGCAACTATACTAATATCGATAAAATAACACAAGTATCCCATCCACTTCCTCTGCTTGATGTATCGAAAAAGGAGATGGGCGATTTCCAACAATATCAATATTAAAATTGCTGCTATGGTATATTGATTTTCTATACACTCATCGGTACCCAAATCATATTTTAGCACGCTTGTTAGAGGAACCAGACAAAGCATGTTAATGCAAATGGCAATCCCCCATAAGAAACGAACGTTAAGTGCCTGCAGATATTTTGTATGTTGTCTTTTGGACTGGATACAGGAAACAGCAAACACAGTTAATTGTAAAAGAACAATAATAAGTAACGCAATTTTTATATACATAAAACTACTCTCCTTTCTAAGTATAATTCATCACGTCACACTCCGCTCCTTCGTCAACGAATTTCCCAGCTTGTCCGTCACCTGAATGGTATATTTCTGTTTCTTCTTCAATTTCTTCACCTTTACGGAGAACAGACCATTTTTCTTCGTTTTCGTGGATTTCGTCTTTTTGGAGATTGTAACCTAGATTTTCATATTTTTGTATGTATATCCGTGAATCTCCTTTTTCCCCTTTTTCGCACTCACATGAGGATAATTCAGATTCTGTTTCTTATTCTTACTATTTTCTGAATATATAATAGCGTAGGTCTTTGTCCGCTGTATCTTATTTTTTGATGCATAACTTTTTTTTGCGCTGGTAAAAAGAATGCCATATTTTCCGGTCTTTTCAATTACATTCTTTGCCACCAGAATTCCTGTACTGGTAGAAGCAATAACAGCCGTACTCTTTGTACTTCTCAACGTATTCTTCTTAATCTTACTGCTATCCGATTTGTAGGCATATACTCCAAAATTTTTTGGGGACTGAATGGTATTGCCATACACCAGTGCCTGTCTCGAATCACACACAGAAACGGCATTTTTCCCCGAGTACAAAAGATTATTTTTTACAACACTCACCTGAATGCTATTTTTTGTCACTCCTATTCCACCGGTCCTGTCTTTATTAATCGTATTTGTGGAGATTCTGGAATTTCCGGTGTTTTTCAGGTAAATTCCCCTTTTCCCTGCGTAGCTTACAGCATTGCTCTGCAATGTCACAACACTGCTATCCTGAACAGATACTCCGTTCGATACGGGAAAACTAATCTGATTCTGGGAAATCGTCAAAGTTTTTCCCTGAACCACAAGAATTCCGGCACCACCTGTCTTTGCTATCGTATTGTTTAACAGGCGTATATTTTCCCCGTACTTGACATATATGCCGGAACGCTTTGTAGACACCGCCCCTGTCGATGTGATTACATTATTTGACACGGTTATATCTTTTACAACCCGATCTGCGTTTCCTGCCAGATGAATTCCGAAACCAAGTTTACTATCCGGCACATCCCGGATTACGTTCCACTGGATAATCGTATTCAGATTGGGGGCTGTCCCCTCTGTTGTCACTCCCGGCAAAGCAGGCAGATAATTAGAGGCACCCTCCTCATCCCTATCGCTGTCTGCAGCATACAGATAACACTTGATACCACACCCTGCCCGCGTAATGACATTCCCTGTAATCTGCGCATTTTTGTAATGATACGCCTTGATTGCCTCATAGGTAATATCCGTGAATGTATTGTTGGAAATTACGATATCAGACGGAAATAAACCTGCCACGGCAATATGGGTCCCCACACCTCTTGGCACATTCGAAAACGAGCAATTATTCACCGATATATGATTACAAATCGTATCGTCGTAGATTACATTTTCCTGATTGGAAGGCGCCATGGCATCGTTGTGCAGACAATCAATATGTATGGCTTCCTTTTTGTTTGTACGATTCGTATAATCCCGAAACACACATCCTGTCACTTCCACCTGTTCAACCCCTTCAATAGTCAGAAAATGACTGCGGTAGATGTTCTGCATCGTGACATTAACAACACGGAATTTACTTCCATGCATAAAACGAAAGGCCTCCATGGTAATGCCATAACCCACACCACCCTGATGCCCTTGAAAGTCCCAGATTCCACCTTCTATTGTAATATTTCCGGCCCCGGAATAGCCACTTTTTCCTGAGCAAAAATTGGAAATCAAAGGTGCACGCCCCTGATTACCTGAAACCTTTTCCCTGGTATAGCGGATCGTCGCATCTGACGCAGCCCGAATTGTGGTATTGCTATACACAAGAAGTGCTTCCGTAATATCATAGGTTCCCGATTGGATAGACACCGTAAGATGATCATAGGCCGTCTCGCTGTTGCTCTGCCAGTCCAGCGCTTCCTGTATTGCAATACCGCCCCTATAATTTTCTGTCGTAATAAGAATCTCTTTATCCGCCGCCTGTGCCCTCACGGACACAGACAGCAAAATAAAGAGACTCACGATAACACACCCCAAAACGATAAAAGTTCTGTGGTATGTCTGTTTATTCAACGCTTATGTTCTCACCTTTCAATCCATTTACAGCACCTTCGATACCTGCTTCTTCATGGGCAATCACCCACTTGTTGCGCGCTACCAAAAGCGGATCTTCCTTTGCGCCCTCCGGTTTTACCTCAAGTTCCAGATTGGTATCTTTCGGCAGAACCACAACGCACCGGAAATTGTTACCATCCACGCTGCAAGGTGCATAATGAAGTGTTGTTGCATATACTTCAACAACGGTTCCCTTTGGCACAAGGAAAGCCTCAATCTTGCTTGTATCATATGTAAAATCCGGTTCAATGTCCTGTTCACAGCCAATCAGAAGAATCAAATCTGTACATGCCACATTTACCTCAGAAGAACGATGATACTCAACGGCATTCAATAAATGGTTGTTACCATTGCAATATCCAATCTGAATCGGAAGGCCACCATAAAGACTATCTGTAAAAGTCTTCATAATCGGCAATTTCTCAATTTCTTTGTCCGATGGAATATAAATAACCGCATCATCAGGACACTCTGTCTTCTCCATAGCAGCCATCAAGTCGGTCACATCATACTCGCCTGTGAGAATACGTCCATACTTTCTAAAACTTGCATCTGTTACCTTTTGAATCTGAATACTCATTGTCAAAATACCTCCTGAAAAAGTTCTTTTTCTCAATTATATCGGGAATTTTGAGGGTTGTCAACCAATGTAAGATTCCTCTTGTCACCCCATCATATTTTTGTTATAATAAGTATAGTTTTAGTAAGGAGACGATTATATGACAACACAACAGATACAATGTATTATTACGTTAGCAGAGGAAGGAAGTTTTTCCAAAGCAGCCAAAAAATTGTTTGTAACACAGCCTTCTATCAGCCAGCTTATAAAAAATATGGAAACCCAGCTTGGAGCACCACTGTTTGACCGCTCCTCTTCACCAATCCGGCTGACTCCGGTAGGGCAGGCTTATTATGATGCTGCAAAAAAGATTCTTTCCACAGAACGGGAACTGGAAAACCGGATATCCGATATTAACAAGTTGAAAACCGGAACTCTTACTATCGGAACCACACCATTCCGGGGTTCCTGTATGCTTCCGAAAAGTTTTGCCGCCTTTACCCAGCAGTTTCCCGGGGTAAAGGTCGACGTAATCACTGCTAACGTGCGGGAACTTCAGGCACTTCTTCTTTCCGGAGAGATTGATATCTGTATTGAAGCAACTGATTTCGATCCGGAACTATTCTATGTTGAAGAACTTGCCACGGAACATTACTATTTAGCTGTCAGCAAAGAAAATCCTTTCAATGACAAGCATAAGGAACAACAATTGATGGATTCCGATATTGCATCCGATTCCTCTGCTTTGTATGAGAACAAAGAAATTTCACTCAGTGACTGTCTGGATGAGTCCTTCGTTGTCCTAGACACAAAGAACAATGACCCGGATATCACCGTAGACCTTTTTCACAATATGAAGCAGAAACCTCAGATTACACTTCGGTGTTGCAATATTGAAACCATGTTTCACTGGGTCAATTCCAATCTTGGTATGGGCATTATCCCAGATACATTGATTCGTTTCGGCAATTTTAAAGAACATCCAATCTATTATCGTTTGAAAGAGCCAAAAGGATGTTTTGGCATTACAGAAAAAAAGATTGTGGTCGCCTACAGCAAAAAACATTTTCTGACACAGACGGCCCCAACCTATATAAATCTTCTCAAACAATTAATCGGACAGGGAACATGGAAGTTCTGACTCCTACTTCCCCACCATAAACCGAAATCGAAACATCGAATAATCCCATCCGGCTGGCGGTGCACTCTTTCCCAGAGACACTGTCAGCTGATATTTTTCCAACATTCCATCTCCCCCGATATAACGACAGACGGGATTTCCCCATGCCATGCTGGCATAGGCATCTGCTGAAGCAATTTTCTTCCCATTCAGGGAAATCAGCACACTGGCATCATTTGGCACACTGTCCTGCCAAAATTCCATGAGAAGCATTTTAAAAGAAATCTCTTCATCGAAAATGATATCACCCGGTTCTGCCTTTTTCATTTTCTCCGACAAATCCAAAACCACGCTTTTTCGGAAAGCACCCTCGAAGGCAGAATCATCCGGTAATTCCCTCATCTCGAAACTATTTTCTTCTCCATCACCTGTCTGGAATAACTGAAGCAGATAATCTGCAATCAGCTCATGACCATATACTGTAGGATGCACATAATCCTGGCCATATTCCTGCCATGTCAGACTACCTTCTTTCATTCGCATAATTATTTTTGCACCAATATCATACACAGGGAAATGATAATGTGCTGCCACCCGCTCCATTGCACCCCGTGTACAAAGTCCCTGATCGTTACAGAACAAAAGAACAACCACGCCAATCCCTGCCTCCAGAAGCTGATAACAGATTCCCTCTGTCGCTTCCCAGAGATAACGATCTCCTGTGTCATTCATGGCATAATCCAGAAAAACAAGATCCGGCTTTTTACTCACCAAATCCCTCACCTTGAACAAACCGTTGGCAGACATAGTGCCAGACTCACCATAACGAAGGATAGTTGTTTCCCATTCCTCTCCCAGTACTTCCGGAAGTTTTTTTTCAAAAAGAGAAACAAAACATTTTTCCTTCTTTACCAACTCACCTTTCGTGAGAGAGCCCCCCAGAAAGGCCACGCGAAGATTCTTATTCCCCTTTTTTAGAATTTGATTCACATATGTTCTGGCATTCACTTACATTTCCTCCACCTTATTTTTTCCACCATTTCGCAATCCATTTTCCGGATTTTGAAAGATTACTCTTCGTAATACTGCCGGTTTTCTGACAACTGGCTTTAATTAACGCAGAGGTTTCATTTTTATTGGAAATATTCCAGGCAACGTAGCCAATTTTATATTTCTTAAGTAAATTCATCCATTTCGTTGCACTTTTTTTATCAATACCACCATTACCGGAAGCATCACAAATACTAAATTCCGAGACAAGCATGGGGAGTCCGGCCTCATACGCCTTCCTTACTTTGTCACGTAAAAAGTCGGTATGAGTTGCCGCATAAAAATGCAGGGCATACACCACATTTTTCTGCTTCAAAGGACTTCCTGCCACAATGTCCACATCCTGTGACCATGTTGGTGTTCCCACCACAACAATATTCTTCTTATCATATTTCCGAATTCTTGTGATTACTTTATTGGCATACGGCTTGATGTCCCTCTTCCACGTAACATCACCATTTGGCTCATTGCAGATTTCATACAAAATATTTTTCTGTTTTCCATATTTTTTTGCATATCTTGTAAAGAATTTCAAGGCTTCTTTCTGGTGGGTCTTCGGATTTCCATCATTCAGAATATGCCAATCCAAAATAACATACATACCAAGCTCTGTGGCATAGCGGATTCCCTCATCCACTTTTTGATAAAGGCTTTTGGAATATCCGGCACCGGGATCGCTGTACAGTGCAAGACGAATCGTATTGACCCCCATCTTCTTGAAACTCTGGAAACAGGATTTGTTCACATACTGGGGAAACCAGGCAATTCCATGGGTACTGGCTCCTTTTAATTGAACTTTTTTTCCATTTTCACTGACAATGTTCCTGCCGGACACTTTCAGGCGTCCCCACTTTTCCACCGGAGTAGCCGCCTCCGACCGGATAGCGGAAAAACCGAGACCCACAACAAACAATGACATTAACATACACAAAAAAAATGTTCTTTTCTTCATACATTCATCCTTTCTGAGATATCAGGCTAAAACAAGCTCGTCCCTCACCTCATAACAAGTTCCATCAATCTCCATCCACACAGGTATTTTTGTGGGATTGTAAATTCTTTTTCCATCCGCAGAAAACTCCAGACTCTCATAGGCTTTTACATAATCATAAATCTCTCCGTTGGTAGCATACCAGATATCCTCCCTGCCGGAAATTTTCTCCATAAAAGCATCCATTCTGTCCCAGTTATGATTTCTTTCAAATTCAAAGGTATGGCCCCAGACATAAAGCAGACGGGGATGTTCCACAGAATCCATCCGAATAAATTCATCGGTCAAATCCATTAACATTTCATCATCATGATGGCAAGTCGGATTCCACATCAGCCAGTTCTCGGGCAATTCAAACTGTCTTGTATTTTCCACTGTCCGGCAATAAGTAATGCCGCACATTCTCAGAACATCGGCCAGTTCCTCATTAAACCAGCCATAGGGATAGGCCATTCCACGAACATTTCTCTCAAACAACTCCTCCAATGCTTTGCGACAGAGAATCGTATCTTCAGCCATCTCTGCCGTCGTAAGAGATGTCATATACTTGTGCTCATTCCCATGGTTTGCAACCTCCACAAGAGGATGAATATACATTTCCTTTGCCTGGGAAGTTGTCACAAGGCGATAGGTCTCTCCCTCCGGATAAGTCGTTCCCTCTTTCGCAAACCATCCGGGAATCAGATTGAACGTTCCTTTCATTTTATATTTTTCCATCCGATGAATCAGATCCTGATCTTCCTCGATACAATCATCATAACTCAATGTTACAGCTTTTGCTTTCCCTCCCGGAAAGCGCATCATTCTTTTATTCATGGTAACCTCCCTCTTCTCTCATTCGGCGTGCTGCCGCTAAAAATACTCCCTGATTCAGGTAAATGAAAAGCAGTTTGCTATATTGGTAATTCCGGCAGACTTCTGCATCATCTTCTGTAAGGATACAATTCCGGTCCCCATCAATATAGATCTCTTTCCGGGACAAATCTCCCACCTGAAAAATGTACGGACAGAGACGGAAAACAACTTCTGCCTCTTCCTCCGCCATCTCCACAAGATCCGGATTAACGCTTTGCAGGAAGTTTCTGAGATAAATGTATTCTTCCTCCTGATTTCCAGGAATGATGCAAAAACTTTTTTTCTCCTTCATGAAAGCAATCAGCTTATCATCATTGGCATCATTGAGAAGAATTTTGTACTCCTCTGCTTTTCCTCTCACTCCTGCCAAAGCATCCTGATAGGCATAGGAAATCGTCTGCATCACATTATGTTCCTCCCGAAACATGCTCTCATACATGGAATCAAAGATAGCTCCCAGCACCTGTGCGCTCATTTCATCCATTTTTTCCTCCGGCGTATAGCGCATGAAAAAGTTCGTGCGATTGCGCCACATATAGTAGTTGATAAATGTGTTAGGACGCTTTGTATTAGCTCCCATCTGGTGCAATGCTTTTGCCGCCGCCAGTGTCACCACACGATAACCTGCCAGATGAATCCGATGGCCCCATTCCATATCATCCCAGTAGATAAAATTATCCTCCGGCATAATTCCTACATTCGTCTCCCGAATCACAGAACCACGCACCATCACGGCACAGGTGGCCACGGTATCACACTCAATGACGTCCGGAAGCGTTCCGTCCTCCAACTGATCCGCACCGATAGTCTGTGCTGTATAATGGTCAAAATCAATATACAAGCCACACTGCTGGATATAGTCCGGCATCTGCCTGTGATAAACACGGCACCCGGCCATCCCCACATCCGGATTTGCCTCCATGTACTCAAACAGTTCAAAAATGGCATTTTCATCCACAAGAGCGTCATCATCCAGACACATAAAATACTCATATCCCTTGTCACGCACCACGCGGAGTCCCGTATTAAAACCACCGGATCCTCCCAGATTTTCCTCGTTGGCAAGAACAGTAATCTGATCACCATAGGTCTTTTCCAGCGCTTCCACACTGCCATCCGTGGAGGCATTGTCTACGACATAGATGTCAAAATTATCTACCTTGCTCTCCAAAACACTCTGCACGCATTCCAACACATAATCTTTCTTGTTGAAATTGCATATCACAACCCCAATTGGATTCATGTATTTTCCTCCATTCATGAAAAATCCCCGATAAGTTTATTATAAGCTTATCGGGGATTTTCTGCAAGGTTTTTCACCTGTATCTTACTATATCTTACTTTGCTGCCAATTCTGCTTTCAGCATCTCTGTCAGCTGTGGAAGAATCTTGTTCAGATCTCCAACAATTCCGTAGTCAGCCACATCGAAAATAGGAGCTGTCTCGTCTTTGTTGATGGCAACGATGATATCGGATTCCTCCATACCAGCTACGTGCTGGATAGCACCGGAAATACCGATAGCAAAGTATACATTTGGACGAACCGTTTTACCAGTCTGTCCTACCTGACGCTCAACAGGCAACCAGCCATTCTCTACTACCGCACGGGAACAGCTTACGGTTCCGCCAAGAACATCTGCTAAATCCTGAAGAAGTTTGAAGTTCTCTTCACTTCCAACACCACGACCGCCAGATACCAGAATCTTAGCGTCTGCAATATCCACTGTATCGGCTACAGACTTAACAACTTCCAGAATCTCGACATATTTGTTGTCCGGAGTAAAGCCAGGATTGTACTCAATCACTTCTGCTTTCGCACCCTTGACCGGATCAATCTTCTGCATAACGCCGGCACGTACCGTAGCCATCTGTGGGCGGTTGTACGGACATGCAATAGTGGCAATTGTGTTACCACCGAATGCAGGACGAGTCATCAGCAACTGATTCGGTATGGTTTCCTTCGTCATGGAATCCGTAAAATCACCAATCTCGAGAACGGTACAGTCTGCTGTCAGACCAGTTGCCACACGTGCTGAAACACGAGGGCCAAGGTCACGACCGATTGCCGTAGCACCAACCAACATAATCTCCGGCTTGTACTCATTGATGACAGATGCCAGGGCGTGAGCATATGGCTCTGTACGATATACTTCAAGCTCCGGATCATCCACAACGATCACCTTGTCGGCACCGTACTCAGCCAAAGAATCAGCAAGGCCCTTGATGCCGGAACCAAGAACAACTGCGGTAACATCTGTGTTCAGATCTTTTGCCAGATCTTTTGCTTTGCCAAGCAGTTCAAATGCAATGCTGCTGACCTCTCCGTCAACCTGCTGTGCAAAGACGTATACACCTTTATATTCTTCTAAACTCATATTTTTCACCACTTTTCCTTTATAATTATTAGATTACATGTTTCTCTTTGAACTTATCAACAATATACTGTGCAGCTTCTGTTGGGTCAAGAGTCACCACTTCACCGGCACCCTTACGAACTTTGTCAGAAGCCTTAGCAATCTTTGTCGGAGAACCTTTCAGACCAAGGTTAGCATCATCTACATCCTTTAAGTCTGCACGTCCCCATACCGTAATCTCTTTGTCGAATGCATCCATGATTCCGCCCGGAGTCATATAACGTGGCTCATTCAACTCAGAAAGAGCGGTGATCAGACATGGCATTTTAGCCTTTACAACATGATATCTGTCTTCATACTGACGCTGTACTACAACGCTGTCACCTTCGATTTTAATATCCTGTGCATAGGAAATAACAGGAATATTCAAATGCTCAGAAATCTGAGGTCCTACCTGTGCAGTATCACCATCGATAGCCTGACGACCAGTGATAATCAGATCATAATCAATGTTTCTCAAAGCACCGGCAATCGTTGTGGAGGTAGCCCATGTATCGGCACCACCAAGTACACGGTCTGTTACAAGGATTCCGTTGTCAGCACCCATTGCCATAGCCTCACGAAGTACTTCCTCAGCCTTTGGAAGACCCATGGTAAGTACGGTAACTTCAGCACCTGTTTCTTCTTTTATTCTCAGTGCAGCTTCCAGACCGGCTTTATCATCCGGATTCATGATTGTAAGCATTGCACCTCTGTTCAATGTGCCATCCGGGTTAAATACTACGCCGCCCTTTGTATCCGGCACCTGTTTAATACATACTACTATTTTCACGAGAGCACCTCCTATTTCAATAAGCTGCCAGAGATAACCATGCGCTGAACTTCTGATGTTCCTTCGTAGATCTCTGTGATTTTTGCATCACGCATCATACGCTCAACGTCATATTCTCTAATGTAGCCATAACCACCGTGTAACTGAACTGCCTTTGTCGTCACTTCCATAGCAACCTCAGCAGCATACAATTTTGCCATAGCAGCCTCTACGCTGTATACCTTCTGAGTAGCCTTTGCCATAGCAGCACGATATACAAGCATCTTGGCAGCCTCCACCTTTGTTGCCATATCAGCCAGCTGGAACTGGGTGTTCTGGAACTGTGCAATGGAACGGCCAAACTGTTTTCTTTCTTTGACATAATCAATGGTTGCCTGCAGAGCACCCTCAGCAAGACCAAGAGCCTGTGCAGCAATACCGATACGTCCACCATCCAGTGTGTGCATGGCAATACCGAAACCTTTGCCCTGTGCACCAAGAAGGTTCTCTTTTGGAATACGGCAGTCCTCGAAGATCAGCTCGTATGTGGAAGAACCACGGATACCCATCTTCTTCTCTTTTGTTCCGAAGGTGAATCCCGGTGTATCTTTCTCTACAATAAATGCAGAAATCTCTTTTACTTTTCTGCCTCGTTTCTCAATGATACCGGTAACGGCGATGATAATGTAAATATCTGCCTCTTTACCATTGGTGATAAAGCACTTGGAACCATTCAGTACCCACTCGTCACCATCCAGAACAGCTTTTGTCTGCTGTCCCTGTGCATCGGTACCGGCACCCGGCTCAGTCAGACCGAAAGCACCAAGTTTCTCTCCGCTAGCCAGTGGAACAAGATATTTCTGTTTCTGCTCCTCTGTACCATACATCATGATTGGATCTGCACCAAGAGAAGAATGAGCAGATACAATAACACTTGTCGTACCGCAAACTTTAGCAAGTTCCTCAACGCACATCGTATACATCAGAGGATCACAGCCCTGTCCGCCGTACTCTTTTGGAATCGCAATTCCCATGAAACCAAGTTTCATCATTTTCTCAACAGTCTCACGAGGGAATACTTCTGTTTCATCTGTTTCCTGCGCAAGTGGCCTTACTTCGTTCTCAGCAAAATCTTTGAACAGCTGTCTCGCCATCTCATGCTGTTTGTCTAATTTAAAATCCATGATACCATGAACTCCTTTCTATCAAATTATTTGGAATAATCATAGAAACCGATACCGGTCTTCATTCCCAGTTTGCCAGCGCGAACCATCTTTCTCAGCAATGGATGTGGGCGATACTTCGGATCACCTGTCTCTGCCTGAAGAACTTCCATAATAGCCAGACAGATATCCAGACCTACCAGGTCACCGAGAGCCAGAGGTCCCATTGGATGGTTAGCACCAAGCTTCATAGCAGCGTCGATACCTTCTACGGAAGCAACGCCATCTGCATAAATGCCAACTGCTTCGTTAATCATCGGAATCAGAATTCTGTTTACAACAAAACCAGCAGCTTCTTTTACTTCAACCGGTGTTTTGCCGATTTCTTTTGCAATAGCAACTACTTTATCATTTACTTCATCCGTTGTATTCTCACCACGAATAACCTCTACCAGTTTCATAACCGGAGCCGGATTGAAGAAGTGCATACCAATCACCGGATGGGAGATGCCCTGTCCAATTTCTGTGATAGAAAGGGATGATGTATTAGTAGCAAAGATGCAGTCCTCTTTCTTTACAATGTCCTGCAATTCCTTGAATGTCTGCTTCTTAACATCCATAACTTCAAGAGCAGCCTCAACAATCAAATCACAGTCTGTACAAATATCTTTTACACCTGTTGTGATTTTGTTCAGGATTGCATCTGCAGCAGCCTGCTCCATTTTGCCTTTCGCTACTCTCTTCTCAAGACCTTTTGCAATCTTGTTTTTACCGTTTGCAGCAAATTCCTCATTGATGTCACACAAATATACCTCAAAACCTTCTGTCTGCGCAAATGCCTGCGCAATACCGGAACCCATGGTTCCTGCACCGATAATTCCAACTTTCATTGAATACATACCTCCATTTTTATTTGATTCGAATCCCCTGTAGGGATTTTCTCACAGATTAACAATTTTTGAATGGAACAACTTTCAGTTTCTTTTCTTTATCCTTTTCCAGGAAATTGCCCATTCCCGCTTTCTGATCCTCAGTCTCGAAGCAGTCGCCAAATAATTTCTCCTCAATGACAATTGCCTCATCCATATCTACCTGAAGACCATCATTGATGGCTTTCTTACAATTGCGCACAGCAATCGGAGCCTGCATAGCAATACCAGCTGCCATCTTCTTTGCTGCCGGCATCAGCTCTTCCTGCGGATATACAGCATTTACGAGGCCAATACGGTAAGCCTCCTCTGCTTTGATGTTGCGTGCCGTATAAATCATCTGTTTTGCCATACCCGGGCTTACCAGACGAGCCAGTCTCTGGGTACCACCAAAACCAGGTGTAATACCAAGTCCTACTTCCGGCTGGCCGAAAACAGCGTTGTCTGAACAAATACGGATATCACAGCTCATGGAAATCTCGCAGCCACCACCCAGTGCAAAACCGTTTACGGCAGCAATGACAGGAATCGGGAATGTCTCCAGTTTGCGGAACACATCATTTCCCTTTTTGCCAAATGCCTCACCCTCTGCCTTTGTCAGCGTACTCATTTCACCGATATCCGCACCGGCTACAAAAGACTTCTCGCCTGCACCGGTGAGAATCAGACAGCGGATTTCGTTCTGATCTACAGCATCCAGTGTCTCATTCAGTTCATCCAACACAGTACTGTTCAATGCGTTCAAAGCCTTTGGACGATTGATGGTAATGATTCCTACCTGTCCTTCCACTTCATATGTTATGAATTCCATTGAAAAAACCTCCTGTTTCTATTTTGTCTCTTTGACATATAAACTGACCGGTGTAAGAACCGGCCAGTTCCATGATATTGATTAGTCTCTCTCAACGATTGTGGAACATCCCATTCCACCACCGATACAAAGTGTTGCCAGACCTTTTTTCGCATCCTGTTTCTGCATCTCATGAAGCAGAGTAACAAGAATACGGCATCCACTGGCACCTACCGGATGTCCAAGTGCAATGGCACCACCATTTACATTCAGTTTGGAAAGATCAAAGTTCAAATCACGTCCTACTGCGATGGACTGTGCAGCAAATGCCTCATTTGCCTCGATCAAATCCATATCGTCAATTGTCAGGCCGGTCTTTGCAAATACTTTCTTGGTAGAAGCAACCGGGCCAACACCCATGATTTTCGGATCAACACCGCCAAGAGCACCGGCTACGAATGTTGCCATCGGTGTAACACCAAGTTCTTTGGCTTTCTCTTCGCTCATTACAACGATTGCAGCAGCACCATCGTTAATACCGGAAGCGTTACCAGCTGTAACAACACCGCCCTCTTTGCCGGAGCAGCATTTCAGTGCACCAAGTCCCTCTGCTGTTGTACCAGGACGTGGACCCTCATCGGTATCAAATACGATTGTTTTCTTTCTGGATTTGATTTCAACCGGAACAATCTCATCTTTGAACTTACCTGCTGCGATAGCGGCTTCACATTTCTGCTGGCTGTTGGCAGAGAACTCATCCAGTTCCTCACGGGTAATTCCATACTGGTCTGCTACGTTCTCAGCAGTAATCATCATATGATACTGGTTAAATGCATCCCACAATGCATCGTTTACCATGGTGTCTACCAGAGTGCCATTGTTCATACGGTAACCAAAACGACCATTCATAGCTGCATAAGGAGCCATGGACATGTTCTCCATACCACCTGCTACTACGATATCAGCATCTCCTGCCTGAATCATCTGAGCTGCCATGTTTACACAGTTCAGACCGGAACCACATACAACGTTCACCGTAACTGCAGTTGTCTCAATCGGAAGTCCTGCTCCGATGGAAGCCTGACGAGCTACGTTCTGTCCAAGACCTGCCTGAATAACACAACCCATGTATACATGGTCAACAGCATCCTTTGGAACGCCTGCTCTCTTCAGAGCCTCTTCAATTACAATAGAACCCAGTTTCGGTGCAGGAGTTGTGCTCAGGGCACCACCCATCTTACCAATCGCTGTACGACAAGCACCTGCTAATACAACTTTTTTAGACATGAATATATCCTCCTTAAAAATATTTTACTGTTACTTATCTATCATTACTGCTACTGCAGTTCATGATCATATTTCTTCCGAAATGCCTCAGCCACTACCGGCGGTACAAGTTTCGACACATCGGATCCATAGAATGCCACTTCCTTTGCAATAGTGGAACTCAAAAATGCATATTCCAGACTGGTTGTAAAAAACATCGTATCAATCTCCGGCTCAATACTGTGATTGGTCTGGGCAATCTGCATCTCCGATTCAAAATCAGTCACGGCGCGAAGTCCACGAATAATCAGCTTTGCCTCATTCTTTCTGGCAAAGTCAATTGTCAGTCCCTCAAAGGTCTTCACCGTCACATTACTGTATTCCTTTGTTGTCTCCCGCAACAACTCCATTCTCTCTTCCATGGAAAAAAGCGGCTTTTTCTTCTGATTCACCAACACTCCAATAATCAGTTCATCCACAACTTTGGAAGCACGTTTTATAATATCCAGGTGACCATATGTAACCGGATCAAAGCTGCCGGGATATATTGCTTTTATCATGTTCCCTTCCCATCTGCAGATTGACGGAACAACCTGCCTGTTTCGATTTTCCAACACGTATTTATCATAACAAAACAAGGGTATATTGTCAACAATTTAACAAAGTTTTTTAGTGAATTTTCTGTGATGAATGGTACCTGTTCTTTTTTCCGTCTACTTGACCACAATTGCGGATAATGCTAAAATAGAAACACTGTTATATAGTAACTTTTTTCAGAATGGAGGTTTTAGCAAGATGAACGAATTATATAAGAGCAAGCTGACAACTGCCAAAGAAGCAGCGGCTGTTGTCAAATCCGGGGACTGGGTAGACTATGGCTGGACAACTACCACACCGGTTGCCTTTGACAAGGCCATGGCAGAGCGGCTGCCGGAACTGACAAATGTGAATTTCCGTGGAGGAATCCTGATGTGGGAACCGGAAATTTTTAAAATTGATGACCCGGCAGCCCATATGACATGGAATTCCTGGCACATGGGCGGAATCGAGAGAAAAGCGGTCGCTAAAGGTTTTTCCTTCTATGCACCAATCCGCTACTCCGAATTACCACGCTACTATCGCGATATGCCGGAAGATGTGGATGTGGCTGTTATGCAGGTGGCTCCAATGGATGAACATGGATACTTCAACTTTGGCCCGAGCGCTTCCCATCTGAGTGCTGCATGTGAGCGCTCCAAATGCATCATCGTAGAGGTAAATGAAAATATACCAAGATGTCTCGGTGGCTTTGAAAACGGAATCCACATCTCCAAAGTTGATATGATTATTGAAGGGGATAACCCGCCAATGGCAGAGATGGGTGGCGGCGCTGCTGCAACCGAAGTAGATCAGGCTGTTGCAAAGCAAATTGTAGAGCAGATTCCAAATGGTGCCTGCCTTCAGCTTGGTATCGGTGGTATGCCAAATGCCGTTGGTTCTTTGATTGCAGATTCCGATTTAAAAGATCTGGGAGTTCATACAGAAATGTATGTCGATGCTTTTGTCGACATTGCAAAAGCCGGTAAAATCAACGGTTCCAAAAAGAACATTAACAAGGGACGCCAGGTCTACGCTTTTGCAGCCGGAACGAAAAAGCTGTATGATTATCTCGACAACAATCCGGAATGCATGAGTGTACCGGTGGATTACGCCAATGAAATTGATGTTATTTCTGCCCATGACAATTTCATCTCCATCAATAACGCCGTAGACATTGACCTCTTCGGTCAGGTAAATGCCGAATCCGCAGGGACAAAAAACATAAGCGGCGCCGGCGGACAGCTGGACTTTGTCCTAGGCGCTTATAAATCAAAGGGCGGCAAAAGTTTTATCTGCCTCTCTTCTACTTTCAAAAACAAGCAGGGCGAACTGCAATCCCGCATCCGTCCAACCCTTGCCAATGGCTCCATCGTAACGGACACCCGTGCTAATACAATGTATGTAGTAACCGAATATGGTATGGTAAATCTGAAAGGATTGTCCACATGGCAGCGAGCAGAAGCTCTGATTAGCATTGCCCATCCGGATTTCCGTGATAATCTGATAAAAGAAGCTGAGAAAATGAATATCTGGCGGAGAAGCAACCGCTAATTCTGTTTTCCACGGCAAAAAAGCTTTTCATTAGCCAAAAGAAGGAAGGTTCCCTCACAAGCAACTTGTTCAGTGAATCCTTCCTTCTTTTCTATCGTTTTTTTCAATTAAAGTGAAAATCTCTTCGCAATCTTCTCCAGTTCTTCTACTGATTCCATGCAGGCATCTACGAGATCCGCATTTTCAGCAGTCTCCGTAACAACCGTACCTGTCTTTTCTGCAATATCGGTAACACCAACTGTGGACTCATCAATCGTCGAATTGATACCGCTGATGGCATCAGCAATAACTGCAATCGCATCCGTCAGGGTGACAACTGCATTCTCTACATTTTCCATACTGGTCTTCACCACATCAGCATCGTTATTATACTGGTCGCTAATGGCCTTGAACTGATCATAGTCTTGCAGTACCACCTCATCCAGGAATTTTGTGGTATCCTCCATGCTATGTACCATCTCGTCAACAGAAGAATTAACTTCTGTTACAATTTCATTAATACTTGTTACGGAATCTGATGTCTCATTGGCAAGTTTACTAATCTCAGAAGCAACCACAGCAAAACCTTTTCCAGCTTCCCCTGCACGGGCAGCTTCAATCGAAGCATTTAGCGCCAGCAGACTTGTCTGGGAAGAAATCTGCATAATAGATTCTGTCATCTCATTAATCTGTTTCACGCAATCAGCAGCATCCACTGCTTTCTTCACCTGCTTTTTGATGGTATCATACATATCCGTTGCACGTAATGTTGCATCGTTTGCAGATTCACCAAGAGAAGTTGCTCTCTCAGAAATCTCGCCTGACAACTTCACACCATCCATAGACAGGCGGGAAATGTCGGCTGCTCCATTCTTCATATCGCCAATATTCTGCGTAATCGTAGCAGTAGTTGCTGATGTCTCCTGCATACCAGCTGCCAGCTGCTCCGTCGTAGCAGAATTATCCATACACTGCTCACGAATTTTCACACTGACATCATTAACTTTGGCAACTTCCTGATAAATTTTCTCACTTGCCGTCTGTAAGCTGATTACACTTTCACGCAGACTTTCTCTCATACGATAAACTGCTTTTCCCATAAGGCCAACTTCATCATGTCTTTGTGCGATTTCTTTTACCTTTGTGTCATCCGTAAAATCAAGTTCCGATGTCTCGTCAATCACATCCGTCAGTCGGATCAGTGGACGTATAATCAGAATTACAGCAAACAAACCGACTAGAACACTAATTACAATACCAATCAAGGCTACTACAATACCGCGTAACCATAGAGAACGAGGTACTGACATAGCATCTGCCTCATCTGCCGTAATAATCAATATGCTCTTGTCAGTGAGAACCTCATACGCAGCATATTTCATCTCACCTTTGTATTCATAAGATACAAAGTCACGTCCCACATTCTCTCCTTTTTTCAGTCTCGCCACCACATCTTTCACTGCCACATTTTCCACGGATTTTCCCACTTTGGATTCCGTTGGGTGAAACCGCATAATCCCATCACTGTCAACCAGATACGCATAGGATGTGCCTAATCCTGAAACTTTGACATCCTTCAAAAGATTGGCATATCCATCATAAGATAAAACACTTTTTTCAATCAGTTTATCATTCAGATCTGTCGCATATGCCTTAACAAGACTGATCATCTCATTCTTGGTCATATTCTCCACCTGGGTAGTACTGCGCGGAACTGTCATAACCATAGTCAGCGTGGAAATAAGAGCCCCAGCCAATGCTATAATCAAAACCACCTTGAAACTAATTTTACTAAAAAACCTTACTTTGTCTTTGCTACTTTTCATTTTTTCATCCTCCGTCCTTATTGTTTAATTTGTTCTTTCATAACAACCACTGCCCGCTCCAGTGCCTCCTGAATCGCAGCAGGATTTTTTCCGCCAGCCTGAGCCATATTGGGACGGCCTCCTCCGCCGCCACCGACAATCGATGCAATCTCTTTAATCAGATTACCGGCATGGGCGCCCTTCTTCATGGCCGCATCCGTTGCCATGGCAATTAGATTAGCTTTTCCTCCAGCTTCACAGGCAAATACAAGGAATGTCTCTCCCAGTTTTTGTTTTGCCTCATCACCCAGATCACGCATGCCATTCATATCAACATCCGTAAGCTGCTTTGCCAGAATCTGGATTCCATTCACTTCTACGGCATCAGACAAGATATCACCGGCAGCCTCTTTCGCAAGTTTCGCTTTCAACTTGTCATTTTCCTTTTGCAGTTGTTTCACTTCCTCCTGCAAAGAAGTTACTTTTGCTGCCGCATCAGCCGGTGTTGATTTCAACAGTCTGGAAACTTCCAACAGCTCTTTCTCCATCGTATTATAATACTGATACAGAGCACTTCCTGTCAGTGCCTCAATACGGCGAACACCCGCTGCCACGCCGCTTTCAGAAATAATCTTGAAAGCAGAAATATTTCTCGTGTTGCTCACATGTGTTCCGCCACAAAGCTCAGAACTGAACTCACCCATCTGAACAACCCGTACAACTTCACCATACTTTTCTCCAAACAACGCCATGGCTCCTGTTTTCTTAGCATCCTCAATAGACATTTCCTTGGTAACCACATCAAGGCCTGCTGTAATTTCTTTATTAACAATTTCTTCCACCTGAGCAATTTCTTCTGCTGTCATTGGAGAAAAATGGGTAAAGTCAAATCTCAGTTTATCCTTATCTACAAGAGATCCTTTCTGCTCTACATGATTTCCAAGAACCATCCGTAAAGCTTTCTGCATCAAATGAGTGGCACTGTGGTTGTTTGCCGTCAAGTTTCTTCTCTCTTCATCCACGGAAAGTACAACTTTCTCTCCTTTTCGGATTGTCCCCTCCGTCACACGGCCCACATGACCAATCTTGGTTCCCTGGAGTTTGATGACATCTTCCACAACAAAGGTTCCCTCCGGGGATTTAATCACACCAGTATCAGCAACCTGTCCACCCATGGTGGCATACATCGGAGTCTCCTCCACAAGAATGGTACCTTCTTCTCCGGCTTTTAGCTCATCCACAAGAGCATCTTGGGTAGTAAGCACTGTAACCGTTGATTCGTGCTGCAATCTGTCGTAACCAACAAAAGCACTTTCAACAGAGGCATCAATTGACTGATAAATTGTCACGTCTGCCCCCATATAATTTGTCGTTTCACGGGCCTCCCGAGCTGTCTGCCTCTGATTTTCCATAGCTGCATGGAATCCATCCTCGTCAACAGTGAATCCCTTTTCTTCCAGAATTTCAATGGTAAGATCCATCGGGAATCCATACGTATCATACAATTTGAACGTATTATCACCGGACAAAACTTTACTGCTGCTTTTCTCCAGTTCTGCCATCATGTCATTTAGAATAGCCAGACCTTGATCGATGGTCTTGTTAAAATTCTGTTCCTCCACTGTAATCAATTTCAGAATGTAATCCTGACGGTCTGCCAGTTCCGGATATCCCATGTGGGATTCTGCAATAACCGTCTTACTCAGTTCTGCAAGAAACTCACCCTGAATTCCCAGCAGTCTGCCATGGCGGGCGGCACGACGCAAAAGGCGTCGAAGCACATAACCTCTTCCCTCATTTGACGGAGTAATACCATCCGAAACCATAAAGGTTACAGAGCGGATATGATCGGTAATCACACGGATGGAAACATCCTGCTTATAAACCTGTCCATAGGTTACGCCAGCAAATTCGCATACCTTGTCCCGGATTGCCTTGATTGTATCCACATCAAAAATGGAATCCACATCTTGCATCACGGTTGCCAGACGCTCCAAGCCCATACCAGTATCAATGTTCTTGTTTTCCAATTCCGTATAATTCCCATTCCCATCATTCTCGAACTGGGTAAAAACGTTATTCCAAATCTCAATATACCGGTCACACTCACAACCTACCGTGCACCCTGGTTTTCCACAGCCATATTTCTCGCCGCGATCAAAGTAAATCTCCGAACACGGTCCACAGGGGCCTGCACCATGCTCCCAGAAATTATCTTCTTTCCCAAAACGGAAAATGCGATCCTTCTCGATACCGATTTCTTTATTCCAGATATCAAATGCCTCATCATCTTCCTCATAGACCGATGGATATAATCGATCTGCCGGAATTTCCAAAACTTCTGTCAGGAACTCCCATGACCAGGCAATCGCCTCATGCTTAAAATAATCTCCAAACGAGAAATTACCAAGCATTTCAAAAAATGTTCCATGTCTGGCCGTCTTTCCCACATTTTCAATATCACCGGTGCGAATACACTTCTGACAAGTCGTAACCCGTCTTCTCGGCGGAATCTCCTGCCCGGTAAAATATGGTTTCAGAGGAGCCATTCCAGCATTAATCAGCAACAAACTCTTATCGTTCTCCGGAACAAGAGAAAAACTAGGCATTGCCAAATGTCCTTTACTCTCAAAAAATTCCAGATACCTTTTGCGTAATTCGTTTAATCCATATGGTTTCACGTAATTTGCCTCCTATATGTGTCTTCACTATTATAATTATAATTTTTTTGACAGCAAATGTCAACTAGAGGACATCTCCTGTAGATGCAGAATCTGCTCCCTTGTGTATGATACAACTTCCTTCACCGAACAGCGTTCCCGATTAATCTCTGCCGGGGTAAAATTGGGCCCGACAAAAATAGATACATCGCCTTCAGGAATCATCCATCTGCCGATGTTCCGAAGGGAATCTATTTTCAAGAAGAC
>JALENH010000155.1 GCA_022767895.1 Eubacterium sp. | reverse complement strand
TTTCTTCTTTTCATTCGAATCACTCCGTAAATAAATACCAGTACTGATTTTTTGCTTTATCCTCAGATAATTTTTCTCCTTTATGGGTGTTCCAATTATACTTAAAATATCTCCAGGCGCCATAATCTGATTTCTTGGGCTGGCTTATTACAATCTCTTCCTTCGTTAATGCTATATTGGGTATGTTTTCAACCTTCTCCTCTTCCCACCATGTACTTGAATTTGGTAATGAATCTATATAGCTCTCATAGTATTTGTCCATCTCCCAATGATTAAAATCAATCAAATGAAAGAGTTCGCTCCGTCTGTAACTCACTTCCTTATTTTTCTCTTCTTGTTTCCAGCCTACATACACCAGACAGTATAGTTCTCCATTCACATATCTAACCTGATCAATATGTACCTCCGGCGTAGTCTTTAAGGCCATACTCTTTTTCACGGTTTCCTTCAAACTACTTTCAGCGACAACGCAGGAAACATCGTCCTTTTCACAATCATACGTCATCATCTTCCTTCCATTCAGGGAAAAGAAAATACTCGAATCCGTCAACTCAGTAAACATATCGTATCCCAAAAAGGAACTGCCTTTATCTCCCTCTTCTTCACAAATCTGTTTAACCTCACCAGATTCCATGTCCAATCGATACAGCCACTCCTTCTCCCTGGATACACCGATAAATACATATGATTTTTGCTGTATTGGTTTTTCATAGGATGACCCCGCCCAATTCTCCTTTGCCAGAAACAACATGGAGCCATGAAAAATTTCATCTTCCATAAGCACTGTTTTTTTCATATCTTGTAATGAATACTGAACAATCTGCCCCTCCTCTTCGTTCAGGAAAAACATCTTTTCATCTGTCAAATAAAATTGATCCCTATATATGTTAGCACTCTCCGACCATGCCAACAATTTTTCCTTCTTTTCATAATCCAAGCTTTCCTTGTTGTTTTCTCTTATCAGCGGAATTCGATATAGTATGGATTCATATTTTTCATTTTCTACCATGACATAAATCCATTCATCATTAACCCATATAATATCATAAGAACCCTTAAGAGCCTCGCACGTTCCGATTATTTTATTATCGATTGTTCGCTGCCGATATGCATCAATTCTATTTTCATAGGAAAACATTGAATTAGAGAATCGAAGGGATGCTTCAAACGAATCCCTCTCCACTTGTCTTTTTTCTGTGGTCGCTTCGTCTGTTCCGGAATCCGTTTCCCTGTTCGCTATACCACAGGAACACAGCACAAATATCACAAATCCCATTATCATTACAGAATATATTTTTTTCATTGAACTCCTCCTCTTCCATTTACGCATATCTTTGTTGAAAATAAGTATACCATACCGATACGAAAAAGGAAAGCTGCGAGACCAACGTTTTCATTGCTGAATCCCCCCAACAATGCTATAATTAGAATCGAAAACCAAGACAAATCATCCACACAGGAATGGGAGGCTGGTATCATGAAAGTAGCAGAGGCAAGATCAACTTATAGTGCACAGTTGAGATCCTATAATGAGCAAAAGTTTAAGTTGGCGAAACAAAAGCAGGAGCTGGATGAGAAAATCAAAACCACAGAAAACGGTTCCGTCATATATGCCAATGAGGCGGCAACGCTGGAGCTTGTTTACAATGCGGTGGAAGAAAAGCAGAATGAATATCAGGAATATATGGACCAGCTCATGGGGCAGTGGAATGCCAAATTCAACGAAGTGGCATCGAAGCAACAGGCAGACGCCGCAAAAGAGTATGGGGAGGAAATGGGAAAACTCATCACCGTGGCGAGGCGAATTATGCATGGCGATATTGTGCCCCAGTCTGACGAAAAAAAGTTAATGGAATTTGACCGCGATTTATATCAAATGGCGAAAAATATTGGCATGCTGGCAAAAATGAAAGACAAAAAGGAATATGATTCTCTCTGGGATGAGGAGAAAAAGGAATATGAGGACCCTATGGAAGCAGCCAACGAAGAAGAGGCATTTGCCAGCGGCCCTGAGATTGTATCGGTTGAGGACACCATTGCAGCGGCGGCTCCCGGTGAGGAAACTCCTTCCGAATCGTAAAATTTACCCATAGAAATCAAGAATGGAGGTAGTGCGAAAAATAATCTCGATAGTTTATTTTTCGCACAACTATTTGTGCCGCAGGCGTCACAAATAGTCCTTATCGCAGACGCGAAATCGCATTCGCGAATTTCACGTCGCGTCCTTGGCGACAATCGCCTGCGGAATGGAGGTTATTATGTTATTACTTGGTTCCCACGTGGGAATGAGCGGAAAAGAAATGTTGCGGGGTTCGGTCAAAGAGGCACTCTCCTATGGTGCCAACACCTTCATGGTGTATACCGGTGCCCCACAAAATACACGACGCAAAGAAATTGAGGAGTTGAACATCCCGGCAGCAAGAGCGCTGATGGAAGAAAATGACATGGCAAACTTCATTGTCCATGCACCCTATATCATCAATCTCGCCAACACGGTAAAACCGGAGACCTTTGAACTGGCCACCGAATTTCTGGCCAAGGAGATTGAGCGCACGGCTGCCATGGGGGCGGATGTGCTAGTGCTGCATCCCGGTTCCCACGTCGGTGCCGGTGAAGAGGCCGGAATCGCCCAGATTTGCCATGGATTAAATCAGGTGCTGAGCGCTGACACTCCCGTCACCATCGCTTTGGAGACCATGGCGGGAAAAGGCAGCGAGATTGGTCGCAGCTTTGAAGAATTGCGGGCCATCTACGAGGGCTGCCGGTATCCTGAAAAGTTGCGGGTATGCTTTGACACCTGCCACATCAACGATGCCGGATACGATATCGTAAAGGATTACGAGGGAGTTATGACAGAGTTTGACCGGATTCTCGGTCTGGACCAGATTGCCGCTTTTCATATTAATGACAGCAAAAATCCCCGGGAG
>JALENH010000329.1 GCA_022767895.1 Eubacterium sp. | reverse complement strand
TTGCTTCATTTTTCGATATTAAGTCATGCAGTACAAGTGCTCGTACCTCGCACTTGTCCCGCGGACTTTCGTCCTATAAAAAAGAGACCTCATAACACCGCATTCAAGTAAACTTGAGCGGTGTTAGAGTTCTCTTTTTTTGCATGACTCAATATCTTCGCGAGTACTCCCGGGGGGAATCGAACCCTCAACTGCCCCTTAGGAGGGGGCTGTTATATCCATTTAACTACGAGAGCAGAACACAAAATTTAGTTTATATCATTTCCATAAGAAAGTCAATCCTTTGTGTCTTGAGTTTTCGCATCTTCTTACACAACGCCCATGTCTGTTGATATCACTTATGGCATGCTTGCTTCCGGAAGTTGCCTGCTAACAGACATCTGCGATCAGCTTCATGAGCCTTCCCAAACACCCGCCACTCAGCTCTGTAACCGTAGAAAAGGCAAGGTTAAAACCAATGTTTTTTACAAAGGGAAGGACTAGGATGCATATCTTTCACATGTCAAAGTACAAATTCTAGGAGTTTCCCCTTCCTCTAGCTAGGGGCGGATGAGTTCTGATTTATGGTGAGGGAACGGACTAAATGGGACTTTCCTTTCTGGGAACCGTAAAATATGCTGGTGTTCTATCGGGGATTACGGTCTAAATTCTGAGTTTGAGGTATACGACACGTAATGGTTAGCAGAATCTCTGGAGGGTGACGGACTAAATAAGATATTTCTGCAATTTGGGGGGTAAAGGTGTAGCGGAGGATTCCCTGTTTTACGGTTCAATTTGGCTTGTTGCGTTGTATAGACCGTTGGGCTTTTCTGAGACTGGAGGATTGTTACCGCCGAGATTTTTCATTTCCTTGAATAGTCCGTAATTGATTAGACCATAATGGCTCAGCGTGGTGATTTTACGGTTCTACGAGGAGAAAGTTTACCTGCGCCCGTAAAATTGCAACGGGGGATGAACGCAGAAATAAAAATGCGGAAACTCAAGTTTGTGCGGGTTAGTTCATTGTATTTCCCAAAACAGAATGTTATACTGACAAAAAACAGTGTGGAAGGAGTCAGGTTATGAGGCATTATGAGAATCCGGAACTGTTACAGGAAAATTGTGAGCCGCAGCGTTCCTATTACATTCCGTATGATACATTGGACAAGGCG
>JALENH010000239.1 GCA_022767895.1 Eubacterium sp. | reverse complement strand
TCTAAAAGCCAGCTATCCACATAAATAATTTTCATAACATGAAATTGTGAACCATTGCCGTGTGATAACGAATGTTATACGACAAGGTGAGAGTGGATAACTCTGCTTTTTACACCTTTGACAGTTTATCATAGGTTGTGGGATGGTGTCAACTACTTTTTTAGGGAAGTTTGTTGGCATATAAGCCATTTATGATAATGTCCTAGTATACCACATATGAAAATGTCCCAGATGTGGTATACTATCCTCCGTACTATCCTATAACGAACAGGAGGAAATCACTATCAGAAAGGTAATACTCACAATGGATGAACAAAAAAAATACGAAGTAATCAAATCACTGACGGATCACCCAGACGGCAATAAAGACAGAGCAGCCCTAACCCTTGGATGCACCAAACGACATATTAACCGTATGCTTGTCGGTTATAAAAAATACGGCAAAGAATTCTTTGTACATGGCAATAAGGGACGCAAACCAGCAACGACTATCCCTGATGAAACACGCAGAGCCATCGTTGATCTCTACCTCACAAAATATTATGATGCCAACTTTCATCATTTCTCTGAGTTACTTAAAAAACATGAGAATATCTCCATATCCCCATCTTGCGTATCAAGTATTTTAGAGAGCGAATACATACTTTCACCAAAGGTAACAAAAGCCAAGAAAAGACGGTTCAAAAAAGAGCTGGAAAACAAAAAGAAAACTGCAAAAAACCAAAAGGAAGCAGATGCCATACAGGCCAATCTGGTCGCCGTCGAAGATGCCCACTCCAGGCGCCCCAGATGCAAATATTTTGGCGAAATGCAACAGATGGATGCGACTCCTTATGAATGGATTCCCGGTGAAATCTGGCATCTCCATTTAGCTATTGATGATGCCACCGGCAGTATCACCGGTGCCTGGTTCGACACTCAGGAAACTTTAAAGGGCTACTACCATGTATTCCATCAAATCCTGACCACTTATGGCATTCCATATAAGTTCTTTACAGACCGCCGCACGGTATTTACTTACAAAAAGAAAAACTCCCCATCTCTCGATGAGGATACCTATACCCAGTTTGCTTATGCCTGCAAACAGCTTGGAGTCCTTCTTGAATCTAGCAGTATACCGCAGGCCAAAGGACGTGTGGAACGTTTAAACCAGACACTACAGTCGCGCCTGCCAATCGAATTACGACTGGCAGGAATCACGACCATAGATGCTGCTAATGAATTCCTAAACTCCTACATAAAGGAATTCAACGAGAAGTTTGCTCTTCCTATTCATGGTAGCAAATCTGTGTTTGAAACGCAACCCTCAGATGAAAAAATTAATCTGATTCTTGCTGTATTGGCCGAAAGAACCGTTGACTGTGGCCATGCTATCCAGTTTAATCATAACCATTACAGAATGCTGGATCAAAACGGAAAACAGGTGCACTATCGGAAAGGAACCAAAGTAATGACCATAAAAGCCTTCGATGGACGTCTGTTCTGCTGTGTCAATGACAAAGATGTATTTGCCCTTGAACAAATCCCAGAACAGGAAGAAAAATCGAAAGAACTGGATGCAGACTACCAAAAACCAAAGGAAAAGAAACGATACATACCTCCAATGAACCATCCATGGAGAAGAGAATCATTCAAAAAGCACGTAGCGGCACAGCCCCATCATTATGATGATAAAATAAGTGCATAGAAGGGGATAAATCCCCGAATCATACGAAGGATGTTTCATGTATTGACAGTAGGGGCATCCATGCCAGGCTGGCACGCCAGTGCCGGCAGGCTTTGTAGGGACGCGCCATGGCGGGTCCCTGCGGAGCCTGCCCTCAAGCCTGCTCAGGCATGGAATGCAGGTTCATGCTGTCAATATTTTAATCATCACTGAGTAAAATTTCCAAAGTAAAACAGCCCCGGATTGCCGGGGCTAATGTTTCAATTTTTTTGGGACATTTTCAAAAACGCTTGACACTACTTTTTTAGGGAAGTTTGTTGGCAACTTTTAGAAGTTTCCCTTCCTCTGGGCGGACAGGAAGCAATTTGCTATGCCGACCCAGGGGAAGGGAAACTCCTTCAAGGTAGGGGCGGATGGGCTCTGATTTATGACGGGGGAACGGCCTAAATGGGATGTTCTTTTCTGGGAACCGTAAAATATACCGGTGTTCTATCAGGGATTACGATCTAAATTCTGAGTATGAGCATACGACACGTAATTGTTAACAGAATCTCTGGAGGGTGACGGACTAAATAAGATATTTCTGCAATTGGGGGGTAAAGGTGTGTCGGAGGATTCCCTGTTTTACGGTTCAATTAGGCTTGTTGCGTTGCATAGACCGTTAGACTTTGCTGAGACTGGGGGATTGTTACCGCCGAGATTTTTCATTTCCTTGAATAGTCCGTAATTGATTAGACGGCGTACTGATTTTACGGTTCTACGAGGGGAAAGATTACCTGCGCCCGTAAAATTGCCTCATGGTGAAATTTTTGCTTTCCTGTTTCGATTTTAGACTACAGCAAGATTTATTACTATGCACAGTGCCTGCAAAGTCCGGATTTTCGTATCCGTTCCATAAAAAGAGCGTTGTCTTCGTCGGTACTTAGTTTGCGTACCTAAGACAGCGTCATATGGTGTGAAACACCTTGAAAACAGGGAGATACAGGCAGACAAATTCATTTGTTCCTGCCTGTATCTCCCTGTTTTCAAACACCGCAGGTGTTGACGCTGTCTTATGCAAACTTACGTACCGCTACGTAAGACTCTCGAGCGGGAGCGTCTCTTTGCATGGAACCGATACGAAAAATCCGTTTCATGTCAGGTTAGTGGAGAAAAAAATCATTCCGGTGTTGTTTGAAGAAATGGGAGAAAAACTGAATTAAGAACGAAAGGTTTGTTGGCAACTTCCCCTTGACGCCTCCATGCACTATCATGTACAATGTGAAGAAGGGTTAGCCCTTAATTGTAAATTAGGAGAACACATATGTTGACAAAATATTATTTAATTACGTTTCTAATATCCATGGTACCCATTGTAGAACTTCGCGGTGCCATTCCTGTTGCCGTAGGATTTGGATTGCCCCTTGTGCCATCCTACATTATCTGCGTGATTGGCAATATGTTGCCTGTCCCATTCATTTATCTGTTCGCAAGAAAGATTCTGATTTGGGGTGCAGACAAAAAAGTCATCGGCAAATTCTTTTCCTTCTGTCTGGAAAAGGGAGAAAAGGGTGGCCAAAAGCTGAAAAAGAAAGCAGGCCGCGGATTATTCGTAGCACTGCTTCTCTTCGTTGGCATTCCCCTGCCGGGCACAGGAGCCTGGACAGGAACGCTGGCTGCAAGCCTTTTGGACATGGATTTTAAGTCCTCTGTCCTTGCTGCCATGGGTGGCGTACTGCTTGCCGGAATCATTATGGCCATCGCCAGCACCGGCGTATTCAACGCCATACTGGCAATTTTCTAGCAAACAATACTAGTTCATCTCACGCATTTGAAATTTCACTTTCCCATCTTCACCAATCTCCATCACGGTGTAGGTGGGAATTTTATTTGACTGACGAGGTTTGGAGATACTTCCGGGATTCAGCAGAATAACATCCCCTGTATCTTCCAAAAGCGGCACATGGGTGTGGCCAAACATAACAATGTCCGCTTGTTGCTGAAGACCGAAATAACGAAGGGAATCCGTTCCACCTCCATAGTTCAGATATCGGTGTCCGTGACACATGGCAATCCGTTTGCCGCCAAATTCAACAGTCAGACTTTCTTTCAGGTTCATGGCATAATCACAATTCCCACGAACGATATATACCGGATAAGGCGTAATAGAGCGCAAATAAGGCTCATCATTGCCGACATCTCCCAGATGAAAAATCGCCTGGTAATCCGGATGGCGGTCCACCGCCCTCATGAGATTCTCAAGTCTTCCATGAGAATCACTAAAAACAAGTGCTTTCATCAGACACTCCCCCGCTTCTTTAAAATCTCAACCATTTTACGAACGGCGATGCCTCGGTGACTGATGGCGTTCTTTTCCTCCGGTTCCAATTCTCCCGTCGTACAGCCTCTCTCCGGGAGGTAAAAAATAGGATCATATCCGAAACCATTTTCTCCTTTTGGCTCATGGGCCAGTTTCCCCTCAATCACGCCGGTTGCCGTATCCACCGTACCATCGGGATAGGCACAGGCAATCACACAGACAAACCGCGCATCTCTCTGCTCCTCCGGCACACCCTCACATCGTTTCAAAATCTCTGCATTTTTAATGGAATAAGGCGTGTCCTCTCCCAGATAGCGAGCGGAATAAATACCAGGCTCCTTGTTCAGATAGTCCACCTCAAATCCGGAATCATCGGCAAGAACCATCTCACCGGTCGCCTCCATCACCGTCTTCGCCTTGATGACCGCATTTTCCTCGAAGGTCTTGCCATCCTCTACAATATCTACATCCACTCCCAAGTCTTTCATAGATAAAATCTCATAATCCTCTCCCAGCATCTGCCGGAACTCATTTACTTTTCCCTGATTGCCTGTGGCAAAAACCAGTCTTTTCTTACTCATTTTCCTGTCTTTCCTTTCTCTTTGCCGGCGGCTTTGCGCCCATGTACTGATACAAATAAGTCTTCATCATACCATTATATATTTTTCGGTTCTTCGTAGCCTTTCCTCGGTTTCCTCCGGCAGCAATGGCTTTCTGTGCATCCTCATAGCCGCTG
>JALENH010000220.1 GCA_022767895.1 Eubacterium sp. | reverse complement strand
ACGACAGAGGCTCGGAAGTATGGGAATGCCGGAAAGAGCGATTTTACGTCCTATTATTGCAACGATACTTCTCTTCAAACCAATCATGCCGTCTTACTTGTTGGCTGGGATGATGATTATGCGGTGAGTAATTTTAACTCTCAATGCCAGCCGGCTAATCCTGGGGCCTGGCTGATTCGGAACAGCTGGGGTGCTAACAATGAGATGGGTGGATATTTTTGGTTGTCCTATGAGGATGCCATGCTTCAGGTTGAGAATAATGAAGATGCTGAGGCGGTCTTTTATGATGTGGAACCTGCCGATAATTATGACTATAACTACCAATATGACAGTGGCTTACCATTTAGCTATATTCGGGGATATCAATCAATAGCAAATGTTTATACAGCACATGAAAATGAAAAATTGCAGGCAGTGTCCTTTTATACACAGGAGCGGAATGTCAGTTATTCGATTTCCGTTTATCAGATGTCCGAACCATTGAATCCGACAAAGGGAACCAGGTTGGGTGAGACTCTGACAGGGACAGTGGATGAACGAGGATATCATACGGTAGATTTTTCAGATGTGGGGGGAGAGGATATTTATTTGACGGAGGGAGAGTTGTTTTCTGTTGTTCTGCGGTTGACGAATTCTTCTGGTGAAAATGTATATTATACCTATGAGACCACAGGCGGGTATACGGATTTGGATGCGTCCGTGGCAGCAGGAGCGGGAGAAAGTTTTGTACTGAATGGAAATACATGGAAAGATTTTACGGAGAAGAAGAATGCAAATTTCTGTCTTAAGGCATTCACGACAAAGGTAGAGGGGGATATGCCTACACCGACGCCGACAGCAACACTAACAGCAACTCCGACAGCAACGGCAACAGCGGTTTCAACAGCAACGCCGACGGCAGTCCCCACGGCGACAGCAACGACCGGTGTGACGAATCAGCCCACGGCAACGACAAACCCAACGGCAAAACCAACGGTAAGTGCAACAGTACTGCCAGTGATTCAGCCGATTGTCAGGAAGCTTTCTTTTAAACCGGCTTCGAAATCGGTGAAAGTGGGGAAAAAGTTAAAGCTTGGTAAATATTTGAAAATAGCGAAAAATAGGTCAGGAACTCCTAAGATCGTCTATGAGTTCACCAAAAAGAAATATAAGAAATATGCGTCTCTTTCTAGTGCAGGAGTGTTGAAGGCGAAGAAAGCCGGCAGAAAAAAAGTCCTGTATGTCCGGGCGCGGGCGAAGGATGGCAGTGGAAAGACGGCAAAGATGAAAGTTAAAATTAAATAGAGAATTTCTGAAAAAGTCAATCTCCGAAAAAAGGGGGTTGACTTTTTTTGTTACTGAGCATATAATGAACATATGAATAAATGTTCATATGTAAATATAACTATAAAGGAGGTTTGTGGAATGCCGGATGAAGATGAACTGTATGATCTTGCAGAATTATTTAAAGTGTTTGGAGATTCTACCAGAATTCGTATACTATTTGTGCTTTTTGAGAAGGATGTCTGTGTGTGCGATTTGGCTGAGAGTCTGAATATGACCCAGTCGGCGATTTCCCATCAGCTGAAAATTCTCAAGCAGAATAAACTGGTGAAAGGGCGCAGAGAAGGAAAGTCTGTGTTCTACTCCCTGGCGGATAATCATGTGAGAACGATTATTGCCCAGGGAATTGAGCATATTGCAGAATAAATGGTGAGCGTATACGCTCCGGATTGGAGGAAAAATATGAAGAAGAAATTTAAAATGAAGGATTTGGATTGTGCTAACTGTGCAGCAAAGATGGAGGAATCCATCAAAAAAATTGACGGTGTCAAGGATGCCACGGTAAGTTTTATGATGCAGAAGCTGACGATAGAGGCAGAGGATGACCGTTTTGATGAGATTATGAAAGAAGTGGTAAAGGCCTGTTCGAAGGTAGAACCGGACTGCCAGATTCTTTTATAGGCAGGAAGGGGTATGAATATGACGAAGAAGCAGAAGAAGATGCTGGTACGCATTCTGATTACCTTTGTGGTGTTGGCTGTGCTGATGGTTTGTGAACACACGGGTATTCTGGATCCGATGCCCCAGATAGGTTTGTTTGCCATTTATGCCGTGCCCTATCTTGTTATTGGATATGACATCATATATAAGGCGGCTAGAAATATTTCCCATGGACAGGTTTTTGACGAGAATTTTCTCATGATGATTGCCACCTTTGGTGCCTTTGGTGTGGGGGAATATTCCGAGGCGGTAGTTGTGATGCTGTTTTATCAGGTAGGCGAATTGTTCCAGGGATATGCCGTGGGGAAATCCCGCGAGTCCATTACGGAAATGATGGATATCTGCCCGGAATATGCCAACGTGGAACAGGAGGGTGAACTGATACAGGTAGACCCTGACGAAGTGGAAGTTGGGACGATTATCGTTGTGAAACCGGGGGAACGCATTCCTCTCGATGGTGTTGTGACGGAGGGAGAATCCCTGATTGATACGGCGGCATTAACCGGCGAGTCGGTGCCGCGGAAGGCATCTGTGGGAGACGAAATTATCAGTGGATGTGTCAATGGCAGCGGAACGCTGAAAGTAAAAACAACGAAAGAATTTGATGATTCCACTGTGGCGAAAATTCTGGAACTGGTGGAGAACGCCAGCAGTAAAAAGGCAAAGGTGGAGAATTTCATTACCCGATTTGCGAAATATTACACGCCGATTGTCACCATTGGTGCTGTTTTGCTGGCAGTCATCCCACCTCTCATCCTGGGTGGCGGCTGGAGTGACTGGATTCAGCGGGCCTGCATTTTCCTCGTTATTTCCTGCCCGTGTGCCCTTGTAATCTCCGTGCCCCTTGGCTTTTTTGGCGGAATTGGAGCGGCATCCAAACTTGGCGTTCTCGTGAAGGGAAGCAATTTTCTGGAGGCAGTGGCGGAGATGACTACCATTGTGTTTGACAAAACAGGAACCTTGACCAAAGGGGAATTTAAAGTGACAGAAATCCTCCCGGCGAATATTTCTAAGGAAGAACTTCTGGAGATTGCGGCACTGGGCGAAGGGTATTCGAATCATCCGATTGCAGGGTCCATTAAAGAAGCCTACGGAAAATCCATTGAGCTTAATCGTGTTTCGGAAGCCATCGAGATTGCCGGGCATGGCATTGAAATTTCAGTCGATGGAAATGTGACTTATATCGGCAATGAAAAATTAATGAGACAGAAAGTGATTTCCTATGTTCCCTGTGAAAGTGCCGGAACTGTTGTGTATGTGGCAGGGGAAAAAGAATTTCTGGGTGCCATTGTGATTTCTGACACAGTAAAGGAAGGCGCAGCCGAAGCCATTGCGGATATGAAAGCCGTGGGGGTGAAGAAATGCGTTATGCTGACAGGTGACCGCGCAGAGGCAGCAGAGCATGTGGCAGCAGAACTGGGGATTGATGAAGTACATGCAGAACTGCTTCCCGGAGACAAGGTAGAGCAGGTGGAAAGTCTGCTTGCCGCCCAGCAGGAAGGAGAGCGGCTTGCTTTTGCCGGAGACGGCATAAATGATGCACCGGTACTGACCCGTGCCGATATCGGGATTGCCATGGGAAGTCTTGGCTCGGATGCGGCCATTGAGGCGGCAGATGTCGTGCTGATGGATGATGATATCCGCAAAATTGCAGCTACTGTCCGTATTTCCCGCAAGACTTTGCGGATTGTGAAGCAGAATATCGTATTTGCCCTGGGTGTGAAGGCACTGGTGCTTCTTTTGGGTGCCTTGGGAATGGCGAATATGTGGGAAGCTGTTTTTGCTGATGTGGGTGTCTCGGTCATTGCCATTTTAAATGCTATGAGGGCACTCAAAGAAAAGTAGCCCGGATTGGAGAATGCTATGAGAATCATCATTTCACCTGCCAAGAAAAGGGATTTCGCTCGAGTGAGTGGAATCCCTTTTTCTAGTGGTGCGAAAAAAGCACTTTCAACTATAGATTACTATTGTCAAAATTCCCATCACTTGTAAAATCAATATCATAAGGGCAGTTATAGGTTCGTATGATACCGCAGTTCTCTGTCGTATTTGTCTTAAACAAAGCGGCTTGCTCCTGTGTGATACTGGAATACGTCGGACCATAGGTTGTCTGGTTGGCATTATAGCCGGCACCGCACCAGAATTGAAGCAATTGTTTGGACTTACGTGTTCCCCCGTAGGTACCACAGTTTTTAAAGGTGTTGTAGGAGAAGTTGATTCCCTGGACACCCGCCATAAAGAAAGCATAAGGATAGCGTGCATTCGGGGTAATATTGGTAATGGTGTTTTGGGTGATTGTTGCGTTTTTCCAGTTCAGAACACGGATCGCAGTCTGGTCATTGGAAAACGTACAGCCACTTATTGTTACATTCGTGTGGTAGGAGTTGCCCGTATAGCGGTGTGTGCCTACACCTACTTCCAGATTGCTGAACGTACAGCCGGTGATGGAAACTCCGTAGTTTGAAGTGCCATCCATTTTGCTCCACTGGGATTTAAAGCCGGTACGTTTTTTGTCCGGTGTGTCCAGATTGATGGCTTCTTTATTATTTTTCCCGGAAGCCTTGTGTCCGGTGAAGGTACAGTTCTTTATCGTTACGTTTTTGCTGGCATCCATTTCAATCAGATGGCCATAGCGCATATTTTTAAATGTGACATTTTCTATGGTGACATTTTGGTTGTGTCCCATAATAATACCAATGACATCCTTATTCCCCATCTTAAGACCGCACAAATCAATGGAGGCAGTTCCCTCTCCGGTGATGGTTATGTTTTTTTCTCCGTTATATTTCCCGACAACGGCCTTTTTCTTTGCCCGGGAATCCCGAAGGAACTGGATCATGGAAGATGCTGCCGGCATAATCTTAGATCCCGTTGTCTTTGTCTTCTTTAAAACAGCGCCATCCTTCAATATGATATGTGTATTGGATGGAACATACAGGGTGTTTGTAATCTTGTAGGTACCCTTCTTGAGAACCAGAGTGCCGCCTTTTTTGCGCTCAATTTTGCGAAGATAGGAGCGGATGGTCCAATAATTTTTTGTTTTTTTGTTATAGGCTCTTGCATGTACGGTATTGTCGCAGGGCTTGGTCTTTGGTGAGATGGTGTAAGTCTTCGCCAGTCCCTTTTTAGCGGGAGCAAGACTAAACAGCACAGCCAAAAGAACAAGACCGGCCATGACAAAAATATTTCCTTTGATTTGTTTCTTCATACCGATTCCTCCATTCATAGTTTGTTGATTTTATTATACAAGGAAAGAACGGATTTGGCAAATATGTTGCGTGATTTGCATTTAATAAGAAAATAGTGTATAATACCCTAGAGTCAAAGAGGACAGGGTTCAGAACAGATATCCTATCCTTTTTTGTTAGACCTTAGCGACAGGCTATGGGATAAATTCCAACGGAAGGAGGAATTGATTTGGACAATCAATCAATGATGGAACTGGGAGAGGAATTGAACGGGAAATTTAATGATCTGGTGGATTATTGTATGGTATCCGGTGCAATTGATCTGGATTTGTATAATGAATATGATGTAAAGCGTGGGTTACGCGATTCCAATGGTAAAGGTGTCCTGACCGGTCTGACAGAGATTTCAGATGTCAGAGGTTACCGGGCAGAACAGGGAAAGAAGGTTCCTTGTGAGGGAGAACTGTATTTTCAGGGATATAATGTCATGGAATTGGTGGAGAGTTTCGAAAACCGCCGGTTTGCTTTTGAGGAAATTACCTATTTGCTGTTGTTTGGGGATCTTCCTACAAAAGAGCAACTGAAGAATTTTGAAGAGGTGTTGACCAGTCTGCAGGAATTGTCCGGACAGTTTGTTCGCGATGTCATTATGAAAGCACCCAGTGCTAATATTATGAATGCCCTGCAAAAAAGTGTGTTGACGCTATATTCCTACGATGAGAACCCGGATGATATTTCGGTGCCGAATGTGTTGCGACAGTCGTTACAGCTGATTGGGAAAATTCCTTTGATTGCGGTTTATGCCTATTTGTCATATCGTCATTTTGGATTTGATGAAAATTTGTATATCCGTACACCGGATAAAAATCTGTCTACCGCAGAAAATATTTTACAGATGGTGAGACAGGATGGACAATTTACGGAGCTGGAGGCAAAGGTGCTTGACATTGCACTGGTGCTTCATGCGGAACATGGTGGTGGTAATAACTCCACGTTCACAAACCACGTCGTAACATCCTCAGGAACGGACACCTATTCTGCCATTTCTGCATCCATTGCATCCTTGAAGGGACCTCGTCACGGCGGTGCCAATCTGAAGGTGCTGCAGATGTTTGATGATATTAAGGAACATTGTCAGAATTGGGAGGATGTAGATCAGATTAAGGAATATCTGAAGAAAATACTGAATCGGGAAGCTTTCGATAAATCCGGTCTGATTTATGGAATGGGACATGCCGTTTATACCTTATCGGATCCCCGTGCCGTGATTTTGAAACGCTATGCCGGGAAACTGGCGGAGGCCAAGGGGAGAATGGATGAATTCCATCTGTATGAGACAGTGGAAGAGGTGTCGAAGAAGCTGATTATGGAAGCACATCTGCGTTATAAGCCTGTATGTGCCAATGTGGATTTTTACAGTGGATTTATCTATAATATGCTGGGGATTCCCAGAGAATTGTTTACTCCAATCTTTGCTATTGCCCGTATTTCGGGTTGGAGTGCACATCGTCTTGAGGAATTGGTTAATAAAGGGAAGATTATTCGTCCTGCTTATAAATATGTGGGGAAACACACAAAGTTCCGTAAAATTGATGAGAGATAGATAGCAGGTGAAAGGAAATGGAAGAAGAAAAAGAGAAACAGCAAATGCAGGATGAAAAACTGGGGACTGCGCCTTTGGGGCGACTGATTTTCGGTCTGGCAATTCCGTCGGTTGTAGCCCAGTTGATTAACGTGATATATAATATGGTGGACCGGATCTATATTGGTCATATTCCGGATGTGGGAGCAGAAGCATTGGCAGGACTGGGGTTATCCTTGCCTGTCATTCTCCTGATACAGGCGTTTAGTGCGCTGGCCGGTATGGGTGGTGCACCACGGGCCTCCATCCAGCTCGGAAAAGGTGACCGGGATTCGGCTGAACGCATTCTTGGCAACAGCGTAACGATGCTCATTGGCTTTGCCGTTATTTTGACCTGTGGTTTCTATTTTGTGAAAGAGCCGCTTTTGTATCTTTTTGGAGCCAGTGATGCGACCCTGCCCTATGCGGAAGCTTACCTGAATATTTACCTGGTTGGTACAATTTTTGTTATGGCTTATCAGGGACTTAACATGTATATCAGTTGTCAGGGGCATGCCAGAACGGCCATGATTTCAGTACTCATTGGTGCCATTCTGAATATTGGTCTGGATCCGCTTTTCATATTTGGACTTCATATGGGAATCCGGGGAGCTGCTCTTGCTACTATTATTTCCCAGGGAGTCAGTGCGGTATGGGTGGTCAGTTTCCTTTTGTCGAAAAGAACGGGATTGAAAATCCGGGTAAAAAATATGCGCCTGAATGCCCGGGTGGCAGGTGCCATACTGGGACTCGGTGTTTCGCCGTTTGTTATGCAGTCAACGGAGAGTCTGATTAGTATAGTGCTGAACCGCGGTTTGCAGCAGTACGGTGGAGATATATACGTTGGTGTCCTGACGATTTTGCAAAGTGTGATGCAGCTGATTGTCATACCGGTGCAGGGATTTTCCCAGGGAGTCCAGCCAATTATCAGCTATAATTATGGAGCCAATCAGCTTCGGCGCGTGAGAAAGACAATTCAAATTGCGTTGTCTGTCATATGGGGATTCAGTTTTCTGTTTACCGGGATTGTCATGCTGTTTCCGAAAGTGTTTACAAGTCTTTTTACCAGTCAGCCGGAGATGCTTTCTTTGTCGGCATCCAAGCTTCCGGTTTTTCTGGCAGGGTTGTTGATTTTCGGTATTCAGATGACTTGTCAGAATACCTTTATGGGACTGGGAAAAGCGAAACTATCCCTGTTTATTGCCCTTTGGCGGAAAGTGATTCTGTTGATACCATTGGCGCTGATTCTGCCACATTTTGCCGGCGTGGATGGCATTTACTGGTCGGAGCCTATAGCGGATACAGTGTCCGCCCTGACAGCAGGAATCCTGTTTATTTTTACGGTATGGCGCAAAGATTTAAACATAAAGAGGGAGCAATAGAGAATGGAAAAGCATATGCTGTTTTTTGATATTGATGGTACACTTCTGGATGAAAAGGAAGGAATTGTGCCGAGCAGTACGGTTCGTGCCTTGCACCGGGCAAAGGAAATGGGGCATTTGATTTTTTTATGTACCGGACGGTGTAAAGCAATCTGGCCCAAGGATATTCTGGAGATTGGATTTGATGGAGTGGTAGGTGGCTGTGGTACCAACATATACTATCATGGAGAGGAACTTCTTCATGCCACACTGGAGCCAGCCCTCCAGAAAGAAATAGCGGGAGATTTGTCTGCTTTTCACATTGATGGGGTGCTGGAGGGACAGTCGGCTGCTTATTTCCGTAGGGATTACTGGATGCCGGTGGTGAAAGCCATTTTTGAGGAAAACGGTACATTTTCCTCAAAGTGTCAGTTATTCTGGGAAGATGCCAGCCTGGATTTTGATAAGATGGCACTTTGGTTTGACGAAAGCAGTGATATGGCCGCTTTTAAGAAAAAATATGAAGACCGCTTTGATTTTATCCTTCGGGATCCGACTTTTTACGAGGTGGTTCCCAAGGGGTATTCCAAGGCCACCGGCATTGAGTTCTTGTGTGAACATCTGGAAATTGACAGAGCGCATACGGTAGGCGTGGGAGACAGTACCAATGACTTGCCGATGCTTGCGTATACGGGAATCAGTATTGCCATGGGAAGTGGTAATCCCGATATCTTTTCATCGGTGGACTATGTGACGGCCCCTGTGATGGAGGATGGTATTGAAAAGGCTTTGAAACATTATCACTTGATATAAACAGGATAGGAGGCGCTATAGAATGAAATTAGAAAAATTGCTGGAACATGTTACGTATGAACTGCTACAGGGAAGTCTGGATACGGAGGTGTCGGATCTTGCTTATGATTCCCGCAAAATTCAGCCGGGGATGCTGTTTGTGGCAATTGCCGGAACGGTAGTGGATGGTCACAAATTCATCCCGGATGTGGTGGAGAAAGGTGCCTCGGTTCTCGTGGTGGAGAGAGAGATTCCGCTGCCGGATCCGGCTGTGACGGTGGTTCGTGTGGACAATGGAAGGGCGGCACTGAGTCTTATGTCTCAGGCATATTTTGATTATCCCGCGAAAAAAATGATTTCTATCGGAATTACGGGGACAAAAGGAAAGTCAACTACTACGTATATGGTGCGGGATATTATTGAGAAATCCGGGAAAACCTGTGGCATTGTGGGAACCATTGGCGTGGCCATTGCCGGGAAGGTTACCCCGACAGAGCACACGACACCGGAGTCCTATGACCTACAGAAATATTTTCAGGATATGGTAGAGGCCGGCTGTGAGTACATGGTGATGGAGGTCAGCTCCCAAGGAATCAAGATGGACCGTGTTGCCGGGATGTCCTTTGATTATGGTGTATTTACCAACATAACGCCGGATCATATCGGCCCCAATGAGCATGCGGACTTTGCGGAATACCTACAGTGCAAAAGCAGACTGTTCCAGATGTGCAAGGTAGGAATTGTGAACCGCGATGACCCTCACTGGCAGGAGATTGTAAAAGATGCCACCTGTGAAATCCGTACCTATGGTGTGGAGGATGCGGATATGACGGCGACAGCAATCGAACATGTGAATAACAATGGTGATTTGTCCATGAAGTTCCATGCCAATGGACTTTTGGAGGGAGATGTCATAGTAGGCCTTCCGGGGCGGTTTAATATTTACAATGGCATGTGTGCAGCCTGTGTAGGTGCACTTCTTGGAATGCCTCAGGATATTATTCTGCATGCACTGGAACATGTGGAAGTGCGTGGGCGTGTGGAAAATGTACCTACCGGAAGAGGCTTTTCGGTATTGATTGATTTTGCTCATAATGGCATAAGTACAGAGAGCGTATTGAAGACGCTGCGGGGATACAATCCCGGACGGATTATTGCCATCTTCGGTTGCGGCGGCAACCGGAGCAAGTTGCGCCGCTATGAAATGGGAGAAGCAGTGGGCAATCTGGCGGAGTTAGCCATCGTCACCAGCGACAATCCCCGGACGGAGGATGTGATGGATATCATTGAGGATATTAAGGTGGGACTGGCAAAGACGAAGGGAGAGTATGTGGTAATCCCGGATCGGCAGGAGGCTGTTAATTATGCGGTGGACCATGCGCAGGACGGCGATATGATTATTCTTCTGGGGAAAGGGCATGAAGAATATCAGGAAATTAATGGTGTAAAACATCATTACAGTGAGAGGGAAGCCGTGCAGAATGCGTTGGCGAGATTAAAATAGT
>JALENH010000204.1 GCA_022767895.1 Eubacterium sp. | reverse complement strand
TGGTAAGGAGGAAAACGAAATGACAATGAGCGATCCAATTGCAGATATGCTTACAAGAATCCGTAATGCAAATACTGCAAAACATGATACAGTTGATGTTCCTGCCTCCAAAATGAAGATTTCGATTGCTGAGATTCTTTTAAAGGAAGGATACATCAAAAACTTTGAAGTGGTAGATGTAGATAATTTTAAATCCATTCACATTACAATGAAATATGGTAAAGACAAGAATGAAAAAATCATTTCCGGTCTTAAGAGAATTTCCAAGCCTGGTCTTCGTGTATACGCAGGCGCTGAGGAATTGCCAAAGGTTCTTGGTGGCCTTGGTATTGCCATTATTTCTACAAACAAAGGTGTGCTGACAGACAAAGAAGCACGCAAAGAGAACGTAGGCGGCGAAGTGCTTGCCTTCGTGTGGTAAGGAACGCGAAGACAACGAGCCATGCGTGCAGAGCACGCATAGAGCAGACGATTGCGTTAGCAATCGGATGCTATTTAAGCAACAATCAACTCTAAAATATTATAGGAGGTACCGGCATGTCACGAATTGGAAGAATGCCTATCGCGATACCTGCAGGCGTAACTGTAGATATTGCAGAAAATAATCAGGTGACGGTAAAAGGTCCGAAGGGAACACTCGAGAGAGTTCTTCCTGCAGAGATGACCATTACAAAAGAGGGAGACGAAGTTAAAGTTACTCGTCCGAACGATTTGAAGAAAATGAAATCCCTTCATGGTCTGACAAGAACACTGATCAACAACATGATCATTGGTGTAACAGAAGGCTATGAGAAGAAACTGGAAGTAAACGGTGTAGGTTACCGTGCTGCAAAGCAGGGTAAGAAACTGACACTTTCTCTTGGATATTCTCATCCGGTTGAGATGGAAGATCCGGAAGGTATTGAGGTTACCGTTGATGGACAGAACCTTATTATCGTAAAGGGAATTGATAAAGAAAAAGTTGGCCAATACGCAGCTGAAATCCGCGAGAAGAGAGCACCGGAGCCATACAAAGGCAAAGGTATCAAATATGTGGATGAAGTTATCAGACGTAAAGTTGGTAAGACTGGTAAGAAATAAGAAAGGAGTAAATAAGAATGGTTAGCAAAAAGAATAGAAGCGAAGTTCGCGTAAACAAACATAGAAGAATTCGCAGCCGTTTGTCTGGTACTCCTGAGCAACCACGTTTGGCTGTATTCCGTAGCAATAATCATATGTATGCACAGATTATTGACGATGTCGCTGGAAATACAATCGTATCGGCATCTACTCTTCAGGCAGATGTTAAAGAAGGTCTTGCAAAGACAAACAATGTCGAAGCAGCAGCAAAGCTTGGTGAAGTAATTGCAAAGAAAGCTTTGGATAATGGTATCAAGACTGTTGTTTTTGACCGTGGCGGTTATATTTATCAGGGTAAAGTAAAAGCATTGGCAGACGCAGCAAGAGAAGCTGGTCTGGAATTCTAAGCAAGGAGGAAAACACATGAAACGTGAAATTATTGATGCTAGTCAGTTTGAATTAGAAGATAAAGTAGTATCAATTAAACGTGTAACCAAGGTTGTTAAAGGTGGACGTAACATGCGATTCACGGCACTTGTCGTTGTAGGTGACGGCAACGGACACGTTGGTGCAGGTTTGGGAAAAGCAATGGAAATTCCGGAAGCAATCCGCAAGGGAAAAGAGGATGCTATGAAGAAACTCATCGAAGTGCCATTGGATGAGAATAAGAGTATTCCTCATGATTTCATTGGTAAATTTGGTAGTGCATCAGTATTGATGAAGAAGTCTCCTGAAGGTACCGGTATCATCGCTGGTGGTCCGGCGCGTGCCGTACTGGAATTGGCAGGATTCAAAAACATCCGTACGAAGTCTCTTGGCTCTCGTAATAAGCAGAATGTAGTTCTTGCTACAATAGCTGGTCTGAGTGAGCTGAAGACTCCGGAGGAAGTAGCAAAACTTCGCGGAATCTCCGTAGAAGAAGTTTTGGGCTAGGAGGTGCGAACAAATGGCAGGTAAGTTGAAAATCACATTAGTCAAGTCTACCATCGGTGCAATTCCAAAGCACAGAAAGACGGTAGAAGCTCTTGGCCTTAAGAAATTGAATAAAACCGTAGAGATGCCTGATAACGCCGCTACACGTGGTCAGATTCAGCAGATCAGACATCTTGTAAAGGTTGAAGAAATCTAGTCAAGGAGGTGCACAAAATGAATTTATCAGAGTTGAAACCAGCTGATGGTGCGAAACACAGCAATGAGTTCCGCAGAGGCCGTGGTCATGGTTCAGGAAATGGTAAAACTGCCGGTAAAGGTCATAAAGGACAGAAAGCTCGTTCCGGAGCTCCAAGACCTGGTTTTGAAGGTGGTCAGTTGCCATTGTATAGAAGATTGCCAAAAAGAGGATTTACCAACATCAATAGCAAAAACATCGTTGGAATTGGCGTAGATCGTCTGAATGCTTTTGAAGATGGTGCAGAGGTAACTGTAGCTGCATTGGTGGAAAAAGGCATTGTAAGCAATCCAAAAGATGGAGTTAAGATTCTTGGAAATGGAGAGTTAACCAAAAAGCTTGATGTGAAAGTAAACGCTTATAGTGCAAGCGCTGCTGAAAAAATTCAGGCTGCTGGTGGAAAAGCAGAGGTGATCTAATGTTAACAACCATTCAAAATGCGTTAAAAACAAAAGAAATCCGCATGAAACTGCTTTATGTGCTGGTTGCCCTGGTGATTGTCAGAATCGGATGTAACATTCCGATTCCTGGCACCAAGCCGGATGTTATGCAGGACTTGTTTGCCGGCAATCAGTCATTGGGATTTCTTGATGTCATGACAGGTGGATCATTCTCCAGAATGTCCATATTTGCCTTGAACATCACACCTTACATTACAGCATCCATTATTTTACAGCTTTTGACTATTGCAATTCCTCGTCTTGAGGAAATGCAGAAGGATGGTGAGGATGGACGGAAAAAGATTAATGAGTACACTCGTTATCTTTCCATCGCACTGGCTGTCATTGAAGGGGTTGCTATTGTTATCGGTTTCAGAAACCAGGGGCTGTTCGGTACACAGGATCCACAGAGCAGTATGACAACAGCGATTGTTGTTGCGGTTGCTGCCTTGACAGCAGGTGCTGCCTTTATGATGTGGCTTGGCGAGCAGATTACAGAAAAGGGTGTTGGAAATGGTATTTCCATTATCCTGTTAATTAATATTGTTGCGCGTATTCCGAACGATTTAATTAATCTGTATCAGAACTATGTGGCAAAACCGACGGATGTAACAAGCAAAATTATTGCAGCTGTTATTATTCTTGCCATTATTGTAGCAATGTTTGTATTCATTGTTTTCCTGCAGGATGGTGAGAGAAGAATTCCGGTACAGTATGCGAAGAAAATTCAGGGACATAAAGTTTCCGGTGGACAGTCCAGCCACATTCCTTTGAAGGTAAATACGGCGGGCGTTATTCCGGTTATCTTCGCCAGCTCCATGATGTCTCTTCCGGTTGTTATTGCCAGCTTTGCCGGCATTCAGCCAAAGACAGGACCGGATGCCTCATTTTTTGAGAAGTTTTTGACACTTTGCAACCAGAGTGACTGGTGCAAAATCGGAAGCTTTGCAGAATTTAAGTACACATTGGGATTGTTAATCTATATTGGATTGGTAATCTTCTTTGCGTATTTCTATACCTCTGTAACCTTCAATCCGTTGGAAATCTCCAACAACATGAAGAAACAGGGTGGATTTATTCCGGGTATTCGTCCGGGTAAACCGACAACGGAGTATTTGACAACAGTACTCAACAGCATCATTTTCCTGGGAGCTGTGGGAATGGTAATCGTATGCGTTGTGCCAATCTTCTTCTCAGGTGCTTTTGGTGCGGATGTATCCTTTAGTGGAACATCACTGATCATCGTAGTAGGTGTCGTAATTGAGACGATTAAACAGATCGAATCACTTGTTTTGGTACGCCACTACAAAGGATTTTTGGGAAATTGATAAGAGAACAAATTACCAGGCGGCGCCGATTGGAGCAAAATTCAAATTGGCGCCGTTTTGGGCTATGATGTCGAAAGGATAGAAAATCATGAAAATTGTTATGTTAGGTGCACCGGGAGCCGGAAAAGGAACCCAGGCAAAAATGATTTCAGAAAAATATGGAATTCCACACATTTCTACGGGAGATATTTTCCGTGCCAACATTAAGGAAAATACCGAGTTGGGACAGAAAGCCAAAGAATATATGGATAAAGGACTTCTTGTGCCGGATGAACTGGTGGTTGATTTGGTGGTTGACCGTTTGGCACAGGATGATGCGAAAAAAGGTTATGTCCTGGATGGATTTCCAAGAACCATTCCTCAGGCAGAGGCTTTGACAGAAGCGCTTGGCAAAATCGGCGAGAAGTTAGATTATGCCATTGATGTGGATGTGCCGGATGAGAATATTGTCCGCCGCATGTCTGGCAGACGTGCCTGTGTAAACTGTGGAGGAACCTACCATATTAAGTATAACCCTACCAAAGTGGAAGGTGTTTGCGATGCCTGTGGCGGCGAGCTGATTCTTCGCGATGATGACAAGCCGGAGACGGTTCAGCAGAGACTGAGCGTTTACCATGAGCAGACCCAGCCGTTGATTGACTACTATACCAAGGAAGGAATCCTCAAAGAAGTTGATGGAACGGTTGATTTGGAAGAAGTATTTGCAGCAATCGTAAAGATTCTTGGCGAATAAATACGAATGATAACGGGAACAGAATGGAGGCAGGATTATGGCAGTAACAATTAAGTCGCAGCGTGAGATTGAACTTATGCGTGATGCAGGGAAAATTCTGGCAGAGGTTCATGAGCGGTTGGCGGAGATCATCGCACCGGGTATTACCTCCCTTGACATTGATAGAAAGAGTGAGGAATGGATTCGGGCGGCTGGTTGCATTCCATCTTTTAAGGGGTATGCGGGATATCCTGCTTCCATCTGTGTTTCCATTAATGATGAAGTGGTACACGGCATTCCAACAGAGGAGCATCATCTATTTGAAGGAGATATTGTCAGTCTGGATGCCGGCGTGATTTACAAAGGATATCAGTCAGATGCGGCGAGGACTCACGGTGTCGGGGAAATTGATTCGGAGGCAAAGCGGTTGATTGAAGTGACAAAGGAAAGTTTTTTCCGCGGTATTGAGTTTGCGAGAGCTGGGAATCATCTGTATGATATTTCTTCAGCAATTCAGCAATATGTGGAATCCCAGGGATTTTCTGTTGTGAGAGATTTGGTGGGACACGGAATTGGCCGGGAGATGCACGAAGAACCGGAAATTCCTAATTTCAAACCGAAGTTTGGAAAAGGAATCCGACTGAAACCGGGGATGACCTTAGCTATTGAGCCAATGGTGAATGCCGGCGGATATGAGGTGTGGATTCTGGAAGATGACTGGACAGTTGTTACACAGGATGGGTCCAACGCAGCGCACTATGAGAATACGATATTGATCACAGACGGTGATCCAGAGATTTTGTCATTGAATTAGGAGGTAAAGAATGTCAAAAGCAGACGTTATTGAAATTGAGGGAACAGTTGTGGAAAAATTGCCAAATGCGATGTTCCAGGTGGAATTGGAAAATGGACATAAAGTACTGGCACATATCAGCGGAAAACTTCGTATGAATTATATCCGTATTCTGCCGGGTGACAAGGTTACGCTTGAATTGTCCCCGTATGATTTGACAAAAGGAAGAATTGTCTGGCGTGACAAATAAAGTCCGCATTGTAAATTCTTTTTTTGTGGAATATTTTTGGGAAATATTGCTTGCAATTTGAAAAATGCTATGTTATACTTGTAAGCGGACTTTTTTGAAAGGAGGGTATTACTGTGAAAGTAAGATCATCAGTAAAACCGATTTGCGAAAAATGCAAAGTCATTAAAAGAAAGGGTCGCATCAGAGTAATCTGTGAGAACCCAAAACACAAACAAAGACAGGGCTAAGGAAACCATCGAATACCTAAAGAAAAATCTCTTTGGGTTATTTTCGTGTTTATATATCCCAGTTCTTGCTTTCTGTGTTACAACACCGACCGTCATAGAATGGTTGGCTACCATTCGTTTCAGGTGTTGTGATATTGCAACGGTAAGCAGTGCGGTTTTCTCCTGTGGAGTTTCTACTATATTATATGCTTCGGTTGAGCAGGGAAACTTAAGAGGTTCTTGAATCGTATTGTTGTTGTGATTTAAAGCGGCTGCAAAGCGAATCGAAGATTCGCTTCGAAGAACGGCGAAGCCGTTCTTCAGAGAATGGTGTTACTCAGAAAACACTTCGGAGAACGGCAGTTCTTCAACAAACAAAAAATAAAAAGATTATATGGAGGTGCAAAGCACACATGGCTCGTATCAGTGGTGTAGATTTACCAAGAGAAAAACGTGTTGAGATAGGTCTTACCTATATTTACGGCATCGGTGTTGCCAGCTCAAAGAGAATTTTGGCTGAGGCAAACGTTGATCCGGACATTCGTTGTAAAGATCTGACAGATGAGGATGTTTCTAAAATCCGTGACGTGATTGACCGTACACAGGTTGTAGAGGGTGATCTTCGTAGAGAAGTTGCTCTGAACATCAAGAGATTACAGGAAATTGGATGCTATAGAGGAATTCGTCATAGAAAAGGCCTTCCGGTTCGTGGTCAGAAGACAAAGACCAACGCAAGAACAAGAAAAGGTCCAAAACGTACTGTAGCAAACAAGAAGAAATAATATAGGAGGGTAAGACAGTGGCTAAACAAACTGCAAAAAAAGTGACAAAAAAGCGTGTCAAGAAGAATATTGACCGCGGACAGGCACATATTCAGTCATCTTTTAATAATACAATCGTAACGCTGACAGATATGCAGGGAAATGCTATCTCTTGGGCAAGTGCAGGTGGACTTGGATTCAGAGGTTCTAAGAAATCCACTCCATATGCTGCTCAGATGGCAGCAGAGACAGCTGCAAAGGCTGCTTTGCCTCATGGATTGAAATCAGTAGAAGTAATGGTTAAGGGACCGGGTTCTGGTCGTGAAGCGGCTATCCGTGCGATTCAGGCTTGTGGTATCGAAGTAACAAGTATTCAGGATGTTACTCCTGTTCCACACAATGGTTGTAGACCACCAAAACGTAGAAGAGTATAGGAGGAAGATATAATGGCTAGAGATATGACACCTGTTCTGAAAAGATGTAGATCTCTTGATCTGGACCCGGTATATCTGGGAATCGACAAGAAGTCTAAGAGAAATGCTAGAACCGGAAAGAAATTAAGCGAGGATGGACAGCAGCTGAGAGAGAAACAGAAAGCAAAATTCATCTATGGAGTTTTGGAGAAACCTTTCCGTAACTATTTTGCCCGTGCTCAGAAGTTGAAATATGGTACAACAGGTGATAACCTGATGATTCTGTTGGAGCTGAGACTTGACAATGTTATGTTCCGTCTGGGATATGGCCGTACAAGAAAAGAAGCTCGTCAGATTGTGGACCACAAACATGTTCTTGTAAATGGCAAGACAGTGAATATCCCATCTTATCAGCTGAAAGCTGGTGATGTGATTGAAATTAAAGAGAAATTCAAAGGAGCTCAGAGATATAAAGACATCCTTGAAGTAACTGGTGCTAGATTAGTTCCTGCCTGGTTGGAGGCTGATCACGAGGCTCTGTCCGGAACAGTAAAAGCGATTCCGACAAGAGCGGAGATTGATGTACCGGTAAACGATGTGCTTATTGTCGAGTTGTACTCTAAGTAATTAAGTAAACCCAAAAGGAGGGTCCAGTAGTGTTTGATTTTGAAAAGCCTAGAATTGAAATTGCCGAGATTTCGGAAGATAAAAAATATGGACGTTTTGTAGTAGAACCACTTGAAAGAGGATACGGAACTACTTTGGGTAATTCTTTGAGAAGAATCATGCTTTCATCTTTACCTGGATCAGCAGTGAGCCAGATTAAGATTGATGGCGTGGTGCATGAGTTCAGCGGAGTCCCAGGAGTAAAGGAAGATGTTACAGAAATTGTAATGAATATTAAAAACCTTGCGATTAAGAACAACAGCGAGGACTTAAGTACTCCAAAGATGATGTATATCGATGCAACTGGTGAGGGCGTTGTGACAGCAGCAGACATCAAGTGCGATTCGGATCTTGAGATTGTTAACTCGGATCAGGTAATTGCCACTCTGAATGGTGGTGCTGACAGCAAGCTTTACATTGAAATGACAGTTACAAACGGTCGTGGATATGTAAGCTCGGATCGGAACAAGAGAGAAGATATGGCGATTGATGTGATTCCGATTGATTCCATTTATACGCCTATTGAAAGAGTAAACATTAAAATCGAGAATACTCGTGTGGGTCAGATTACAGATTTTGATAAGCTGACATTAGATGTATTTACAAACGGTACATTGGAGCCGGATGAGGCGGTCAGCCTGGCTGCCAAAGTGTTGAGCGAGCATTTGAACTCCTTCATTGACCTTTCTGAAAAAGCCAAGATGGCAGAAGTGATTGTTGAGAAGGAAGAGGATGATTCCCAGAAGGTTATGGATATGAATATTGATGAACTTGAGTTGTCAGTACGTTCCTATAACTGCCTGAAGAGAGCTGGCATCAACACTGTAGAAGAGCTGACAAACAAGACAGCTGAGGATATGATGAAAGTTCGTAACTTAGGACGCAAATCCCTTGAGGAAGTGCTTGGTAAGTTGAAAGAACTGGGTCTGTCCCTCAGTACAGGTGAATCTGAATAATTGTAATAACAAGGAGGAAATATCATGGCAGGCTACAGAAAACTTGGAAGAACTTCCAGCCAGAGAAAAGCTTTGCTGAGAAATCAGGTAACCAACTTGTTGTATCATGGCAAGATTGTTACAACGGAAGCGAAAGCAAAAGAGATTCGTAAAATTGCTGAAAAGCTGATTGCAATGGCAGTAAAAGAGAAAGATAACTATGAGACTGTTACTGTTCAGGCAAAGGTAGCTCAGAAAGATAAAGATGGCAAGAGAGTGAAAGAAGTTGTAGATGGTAAGAAAGTAACGGTTTACGACACCGTTGATAAGGAAATCAAGAAAGACAACCCGTCCAGACTTCATGCGAGACGTCAGATGAAGAAAATGCTGTATACGGTAACAGAAGTTCCGACAGAGACAGCTGGTAAGAAAAAGGGAACAAAAGAAGTTGATATTACCAATCTTCTTTTTGATGAGATCGCTCCTAAGTATGCAGACCGCAACGGTGGTTATACAAGAATTATTAAGATTGGACCACGTAAGGGCGATGCAGCTATGGAAGTTGTTATTGAGTTAGTATAAGAATTTACGAGCATTGGGGACTGTCTCAGGACAGTCCCTTTCGTGTTCATTTACAGATTGGGTATTGCTTTACATAGAGGAAAGGAGACGGAACAACCATGATACAGGCAAAACATATCCACTATGACTATATACGCCGGGATGAAGATGATAATGTAGTTGCCGTGGAAACCGCAGTGGCCGATGTCTCTTTTGAAGTAAAAGCAGGAGACTTTGTGGCGATTCTCGGGCACAACGGCTCCGGGAAATCCACGTTGGCCAAACATATCAATGCCCTTTTGGTTCCGGAAAAGGGAACGGTCTATGTGGACGGAATTGATACGTCCGAAGAGGATATGGTTTGGGAGGTCAGGCAACGGGTGGGTATGGTGTTCCAGAACCCCGACAATCAAATTGTTCACAATGTGGTGGAGGACGACGTGGGATTTGGACCGGAAAATCTGGGAGTACCCACAAAGAAAATCTGGCAACGGGTGGAGGAAGCATTGCAGAAAGTAGGAATGTTGCAGGCTCGAAAAGAATCTCCCAACAATTTATCCGGTGGACAGAAGCAGAGGGTGGCAATTGCCGGCATTCTCGCTATGCATCCAAAGTGTATTGTGCTGGATGAGTCCACGGCGATGTTAGATCCGGTAGGTCGTCGCGAGGTTCTTCAGGCGGTGCGGGAATTGAATCAGAAAGAGCATATTACGGTGCTCTGGATTACCCACTATATGGAAGAAGTGGTGGAGGCGGATCAGGTAATTGTCATGAACCATGGGAAGATTGTGATGGAGGGTACCCCACGGGAGATTTTTTCCCGGGTGGAGCAGATGCAGCAGTATCATCTCGACGTGCCGCAGGTGACGTTGCTGGCTCACGAATTGAGAAAAAGCGGAATGAATCTTCCGTCTGGTGTGACCCGGACGGAGGAACTTGTGGATGCCATTGCCAGACAGTTTGGCAAGTAAGAGGGAGATTTTGTCTATGGCTATTATTATTCATGAATTACAGCATATATATAATGCCGGTGTGGCAGGGGAAAAGATGGCGCTTCATGATGTCAATTTGAAAATACAAGATGGCGAATTTATCGGATTAATCGGCCATACCGGTTCCGGAAAGTCCACCCTGATTCAGCATCTCAATGGATTGTTAAAGCCCACTGCCGGAACCGTCTTCTACAATGGGGAAGATATTTTTGACAAGGATTATTCCATGAAGAAGCTTAGAAACAAAGTAGGGCTGGTTTTTCAGTATCCGGAATATCAGCTTTTTGAAAGCTCTGTCATCGAGGATGTCCGGTTCGGCCCGAAAAATATCGGACTGGAACCCTTGAAGGTGGATATGAATGCTTTTGAAGCATTAAAACAGGTGGGAATTGGTGAGGAACTTTTGGATGTTTCTCCTCTTGAATTGTCCGGAGGACAAAAACGCCGGGTTGCTATTGCGGGTGTATTGGCCATGGAACCGGAAGTGTTGATTCTGGACGAGCCTACTGCCGGACTGGATCCCGAGGGAAGAGATGAGATTCTCGATTTAATTGCTTCTCTCCAGAGAGAGCGGGGGATTACAGTCATACTTGTATCCCACAGCATGGAGGACGTTGCCCGCTATGTGGGACGGCTGATTGTGATGAACCAGGGGACGGTGCAGTATGATGGAACGCCGTCAGAAGTTTTTTCTCATTATAAAGAGCTGGAGCAGATTGGCCTTATGGCACCTCAGGTGACGTATGTTATGGAGGGGCTGGCGAAAAGGGGTGTTTCACTGCCTCACAATGCCATAACAGTACAGGAAGCGGTAGACAGTATTTTACAGGCAAGATAAGGAAAGAGGATTAGATACTATGTTGCGTGATATAACAATCGGACAATTTTATTCTGTGGATTCAGTGATTCACCGCATAGATCCCCGCGTGAAGATTGTGGGGGTTCTTATGTATCTGATTTCGCTGTTTTTGTTTCGGGGATTTGTCGGTTATGGCGTTGTCACACTTTTTCTCGCGGTTTTGATTGCCCTTTCTAAAGTGCCCTTTTCCTATGTTATCCGAGGAATGAAGCCGATTCTTTTCCTATTAATCATAACGGCACTTTTTAATCTGTTTGGAACCCGGGGGGATGTGGCGTTTCAGTGGAAATTTATTTCCATCACCTGGCAGGGAATGCGCAAAGCGATGTTTATGGCCATGAGACTGATTTATCTTATTATCGGCTCGTCCATGCTGACATACACAACCACGCCAAACCAGCTGACAGATGCCATTGAAAAGCTTTTGAAGCCGTTGGAAAAAATCCATGTACCGGTTCACGATTTTGCCATGATGATGTCACTGGCACTTCGGTTTATTCCGATTCTTCTGGAAGAAGCTAACCGCATTATCAATGCCCAGAGCGCCCGAGGAGCAGATTTCGAAGAGGGGAAAATCTGGCACCGCATGAGGGCTATGGTTTCTATTCTTGTTCCATTACTTGTGTCTGCGACGAGACGGGCTTACGATCTCGCCAATGCCATGGAAGCAAGATGTTATCGTGGTGGGGAAGGACGTACGAAAATGAAACCGTTGAAGTATCACAGGAGAGATTACCTGTCCTATGGTGTGCTGCTTTTGTATTTCGCCGGTGTGATTGTTGTGACGCATTTTATTCCGTATTGACAGGAGGTACAGATGAGGCGGATTCGATTAATCGTAGCTTATGATGGAACCGGCTATTGCGGCTGGCAAATCCAGGATAATGCGGTGACTGTAGAGGGCGAGTTGACAAAGGCTCTTTGCACATGGCTGCAGGAAGAGGTGGAGGTCATTGGCGCCAGCCGGACGGATTCCGGTGTCCATGCCCTTGGAAATATCGCGGTATTTGACACAGAGAGCCGGATACCGGCAGAAAAGTTCGCTATTGGCATCAATCATTACCTCCCGGCAGATATCCGTGTACAGCGTTCCGATGAAGTGGAGGCAGATTATCATCCCCGTTACCGGAAAACGGAAAAAACCTATGAATATACGATTTTAAATACGAAAATTGCAATTCCGGTGTATGACCGCTATGCGTATCATATCTATCATGCGCTGGATGTATCAATGATGCGAAAGGCAGGAGAACTCCTAATAGGTGAACATGATTTTTCTGCTTTTTGTTCGGCGGGAAGTCAGGTGAAAAGTAAGGTCCGCACGGTCTATGAGGTGACAGTGCAGGAAGAACCTGTCCCCGGTTGTAACGGTGGCAGCAGGATTTGTATCCGTGTCCGGGGAAACGGCTTTCTCTACAACATGGTGCGCATTATAGCCGGAACACTTTTGGAAGTTGGTCAGGGACGGCGGACTCTGCAGGATGTTGAGGAGGCTCTTGCCTCCGGAGAGAGAAAAAAGGCGGGGCCGACGGCTCCGCCACAGGGATTAACGCTGATGGAGATTCGGGAAGAGTAAAAACGGCGAATTTTGGAAAAAGTTCTTGACAGTTGTGGTTGAATCATATATGATATAACAGTATGGCGTGTTTTGTCGTTCCATGCCCCGGTAACGAGAATGCGCTGGAAACAAGGAAAACAGCCGAACCAGTTTTGCTTTTGCAAAACCTAGTAAGCAAGAACTAAATAAGGAGGATTCCAAGGATGAAAAGTTTTATGGCAAGTCCATCCACAGTGGAAAGAAAATGGTATGTTGTAGACGCTGAAGGTAAAACACTTGGTCGTCTCGCATCCGAGGTAGCAAATGTGTTAAGAGGTAAGAATAAACCGATTTATACTCCTCACATTGACACAGGCGATTACGTAATTGTAGTGAATGCAGAGAAAGTAAAAGTAACCGGTAAGAAATTGGAACAGAAAATTTACTATCATCATTCCGAGTATGTAGGTGGTATGAAAGAAGCTACCTTGAAGGAAATGATGCAGAAGAAACCGGAGTTTGTAATTACTCACGCTGTAAAGGGTATGCTTCCCAAGGGACCTTTGGGACGCCAGATGCTCAAGAAACTGCACGTATATGCAGGACCAGAGCACAATCATGCAGCACAGAAACCGGAAACATTGGATATTTAATGAGGTGTAGAAAGGAGAGATAACATTGGCTAGTTCAACATTTTATGGAACAGGAAGAAGAAAATCCAGTATCGCTCGTGTATACCTTACACCCGGTACCGGTAAAGTGACAATCAATAAAAAGGACATTGATGAATATTTTGGTCTTGAGACTTTGAAAATTATCGCTCGTCAGCCTTTGGAAGCAACCAACACAGCTGACAAGTATGATGTAAAAGTAACCGTAAAGGGCGGTGGATTCACTGGTCAGGCAGGCGCTATCCGTCATGGTATCGCACGTGCCCTGAATGAAGCAGACGCTGACTTCAGACCAATCCTCAAGAAAGCTGGATATCTCACTCGTGATTCCAGAATGAAAGAGCGTAAGAAATACGGTCTCAAAAAAGCCCGTAGAGCTCCACAGTTTTCAAAGAGATAAGCAGTTACTTGCGAATCAAAATGCATATGGAAAGCCCGGAATGCTTGCATTCACGGGCTTTTTATTATGTATTTTGATTCATTAGAATGCAAAAGATGATTAACTTCGGAAAAGCCACATTTTACACCTATCTGATTAATCACTGTTACGGAAAATCGGATGATGACTATTTCGGTATTCTGTAGGAGTTATGCCCGTGTGATGTTTAAAGGCATACGAAAAGGCATGACCGTCACAGAATCCCAAACTTAGGGCAATGGACAGAATAGTACGGTTGGAATTGTATAGCTCCACTTTTGCGTATTCCATTGTTTCATTTATAAGATATTGTTTCAGTGTCATACCGGTTTCTTTACGAAATAGGGAGGACAAATATTTGGGATGATAACCAAAATGCTCTGCCAAATCAGCCACAGTAATATGATATGCTTGATTCCATTTTATATAATTCTTTATATTCTGTAACAAATAGTCTTTAAAAGAATGTTGTGATACAAGACCTTCTTGTAATTGGTTGTAAATTTCCAGCAAAATATTCATGGCGTAGAAATTGTTTGTCCGTTTATCGTGATATGTAAAGTCGACATCATTCAGTTGTGAAAATGTTGATGTAATACGATTCATAAAAGAAATGGAACCTTGACGGGGAATGGAAATAACAGGTTCATTTTCAATATGGAGCATCGGGCATTCAAAATGTAGCCAGTAAAAAGAACAGAGCGATGGTGCGCTGCCATATTGATATCCTGGCTTCATAATCAAAAATTCATTTCTATTTACCGTGTAATCTGTCTCAGAATCAGCAATATGAAGGGTTCCGTCAGTGACGATGATGAGTTGGTATTCCTGCAAAATGCGTGTCATATGAATCCAATCAGGAGAATTGGATTCGAACAGGCCGTTATATTTGTATCCTATCTGGGCTGCTGTGGAAATTGTTATATCTTCCATTTTTAAACATTTCCTTCTCTTTGTTCTTTATCGTTTTAATCAAGTGATTATTGGATATATATACAAACTTATAACATTAGTATACAACAATAATCTTACTTTTTCAAACCAAATATATCTTTTTTTATATTTACTTCTTTTATTATCTGTGCAATAGTAAAGTTACGAAGGTTTTAAGAAAAAAATGTATGGAGGTTTTGAACGTATGAATGTCAGAAGATATCAAAAATGGGCGAAAAGCGGTTTGGCCTTCTTGATGGCAGGAGCTATGATGGTGGGCACAGCAACATTAAGCGGAACAACTGTACTGTATGCTGCAGAAACGGAGAATACAAAAGAAATTAATCCACAGAAATCTGTAACGTCGGATGCCGCATCACTTCTTTTTACACAAAAGCATATTGTTTCGGATTTAACATTACCGACTAAGGGCAAATTGGGAAGTACAATTACATGGAAATCATCTAATGAGGCGGTATTATCTAATGAAGGAAAAGTGACAAGGCCTAAAAAAGGAAAAGCAGACGAAGAAATAATGTTGGAGGGAATCGTTAAGATGGGTGATTATGTTAAGACGCGAAAATTTTCTTTTGTTGTGTTAGCGGAAACAGAGATGGGACCAACAGAACAATTTGAGTTAGATAAAGTTGAGATTTTGGATGATTACTACCTCTCTGCGCAAAAGTCAGATATTGCGTTCTTGAAAAAATTTGACAATAATCGTCTGTTGTCAAGATTTCGAGAGACAGCCGGGGTGGATACCAAAGGGGCAAAACCATATGGAGGATGGGAAGATAGTTTGTTGGGTGGTCATTGTGTTGGACATTATTTGACTGCTGTTGCACAGGCGATAAAAACAACGAATGATTTAGAGTTAAGAGAAAAGTTAGATGCGATTATTGCCGGTTTGGCAGAATGTCAGGATAAATTGGGAACCGGATTTGTATTTGGAGCCAAAATTGAAGATGCAACAAATGTTGAAAAGCAGTTCGATATTTTGGAGGGAAAAGAAACCGGCAACACCTGGGTGCCTTGGTATAATATGCACAAAATGCTTGCCGGACTAGTGGATACATACAAGTATACTGGTAATGAGCAGGCACTTACGGTTGCTAAGAAATTAGGAGATTGGATTTATGATCGTGTAAGCAAGTGGGATGCCGGTATGCAGGGAAAAGTTCTTGGAACTGAGTATGGTGGTATGAACGATTGTCTGTATGAGTTATATTTCTATAGTAAGGATAAGAAACACCTTGAAGCAGCACATAAATTTGACGAGCCAAATCTATATAGAACGGTTGCAGCCGGAAGAAAAAATTGCTTAAGTGGGAAACATGCGAATACAACCATTCCGAAGTTTCTTGGTGCAGTTAAGCGTTATGCTGTATTAAAGCAAATGGGAGAATTAGCAGAGGATGATAGTAAGTATTTGGAATATACAGAGAAATTCTTTGACATAGCGATTGAAAGACACTCTTATATTACCGGTGGTGTCAGTGTTATGGAGCATTTTCGTGCTGACAATAATCAAGATGGTACAAGAACAAAGACCAACTGTGAAAGTTGTTGTGCTCACAATATGTTGAAAATAGCAAAAGAGTTGTATAAATTAACAGGCAAAAAGAAATATGCCGATTATTATGAAACAACACTTCGTAACTCCATCATGGGGGCGGTCAAATCGGAAAGTGGGGCTGCGGCATACTTTATTCCGATGGCAACCGGATATTTTAAGACTTTTGGCAAGGAAGACCCTGCTCAAAATATGTTCTGGTGTTGTACCGGAAGCGGTATGGAAAACTTCACAAAGTTAGGAGATAGTATCTATTTCCGTGCAAATGATACTTTGATTGTGAATCAATACATTGCTTCTAAAGTAACATGGGAGGAGAAAAATCTCGTTGTTACTCAGCAGTCAGACGTAACAAAATCGGAAATAGCAACCTTTACGATTCATGCAAAAGATGGCAAGACAATTCCTTCTGTGGCATTGGCATTACGTGTCCCTGATTGGATGCATAAGAAAGCAACTGTGACTGTGAATGGTGACACAGAACAGGCAGCAATTTGCTCTGGTGGATATATCCTGCTTGAACGAGAGTGGAAAGATGGCGACGTTGTAACGATGGAATATCCAATGGAAGTGGATGCGTATGGACTTCCGGACAATAATACAGTATTTGCGTTCCGTTATGGTCCTACCGTTCTAGCTGCAAAATTAGGCAATGAGAAGATGAATTCTACTACTTGGGCAGGTGCAAACCTAACGGCACCATTATATAAAGTAGTAGGAAATCAATCCCAAAATATTACGATTAAGTATGGTGCTTCAAAAGCAGCAACGCCATTGAGTAATGAAATATTAACCATTCAGGAAGATATGTCTACGATTGAATTTATCGACCAGATTAATAAGTATTTAGTAAAAGATACAGCGAGTGATTCACTAACATTTAAACTGAAAGGAACAAATGCAGATATAACCTTTAATGGTGGGTTGCAATTTGTACCATTTAATAAGTTAAATGACGAACGATATGGCATTTATTGGTACTTTGACACAGAGTATACGGAAAGTGATGAAAGCCAGTTGTTAGCCAGAAAGGAAAATGCACGTCTGGATGCCAGCATACTCGATTCCACACAGCCGGGATATGGCCAGTATGAGAAAGATGTGATTCATCAATTAGAGGAAAAGGATTCTGTTGCCGGAACGATACAGGACGGTGGAAGTACCCGTTATGCCAAAGCAGGGGGATATTTTTCGTATCACTTTATTGTAAATCCTGACAAAGAAAATTCATTGTTGTGTCAGTTTGCAAAAGAAGACAATGGTAAAACACTGAAAATTGTAGTAGGTAATACGGAAATTGCAAATAAGAAATTGGCGTATGATGGAACAGACAATTTTTACAAGGAATATTTCTCTATTCCGGATGATGTGTTGAAACAGAATGTAAAGAAACTCACACCGGAAGGGGATAAGAAGGAATACACAGTATTGCCGGTGCGATTTGAAAGCGGTTCTTCTGCTGAGGACAGCGCCCGTCTCGTCGGCGGATTATACATGACACAAAATTACAACAATCAGGCCGAATTGAAGTCAGTCACCAGTTCTGTCGGTGAACTCAGTTACACTAACGATACTTATACTATTGTGGTACCAAAAGGAACGACCGCTGTGTCATTAAAGTATATAATTGCTGATCAGTTTGGATTATTATATGTAAATGATAAACTGGTGGATGATACGAAAGAACAGAAGTATGATTTCACAGGTGTTCCGATTACTTTGAATGTCAAAGTGTATGCAGAAGATCATTCAACCACAAAAAATTATTCAATAATCATCAAGATGAAAGATGATGGTCAGACAAATAATGTCACAAATGGCGGGACAAACAATAATTCACAGATGACAACACCTAAGACTGCGACGAAAAAGAAGAAGGCATCGATTTCCATCACTGGCAAGAAATCAGTGAAAAAGGGTAAATCTATTACGCTGACAGTCAAGAAAAAGAACATCACAGGTAAAGCAAAGTGGAGTGTGAACAAAAAGAAACTTGCGAAACTGAAAAAAAAGTCATCAACCAAAGTTGTATTGAAAGCGCGCAAAAAAGGTAAAGTAAAAGTTACGGTCAAAGTCGGAAAGCTGAAGGCAACTAAGACAATTAAAATACGATAAAAAAGGATCTAGGTGGCAAAGAGAAGAAGATGACGATGGAGCTGTTTTGGAAACTCCCGTCTCTTTTTCTCTTTTCACAAGGTCTCTGATGCTTTGACTCGGCATGGTGTTTTCTGCATTCGTCGCATCTTCCATGACGTTCACATTTTTCTTTTTGCATGGGCAATTCTCATTTGTCATCATTCTTGACCTCCGCAAATTCAAAACTTCAAGTACCAAAATATAGTGTTGTTTAGCACACTAAATGATGCTCCGTTTTTCATATATTCCAGCAATGAAGATATTTGTACGGTTGATTCCGATGGAAATATATATGCCAAGTCAGTTGGAACCACAAGTGTTGTAATCAACGTAGAGAAGTATATATCACTTTACGGTCTATGATTTCCAGATTCCAAAAGAGGAGGGAATACACAGAAAAGGTGATGGTGAGTACATAAGCTGTAAGGGAATATATGGAGAACAATATCAGGTTACGTCAAACAACGAAAACGTTGTTGTAGTAAGAAAAAATGGCAGTTCATATGAGATGAAAGTGGTTAGTTCAGGAACAGCTACACTTACCTATACATGTGGAGATTATTCTGCAACGCAAAAATATCCGTTGCCCTTGGTGTAGTGGATGCCATAAAACAGCGTAATTATCAGGGATATAACGACAATGAAAGACAAACTCTGCAGGCAGTCCGTTGGGTTATTGACCGCACCACTTCCTCTGGCATGTCAACATCACAAAAGGTAAAGGCAATACATGATTATCTGGTATTGAATTGTGACTATGATTATTATGCATTAAATAATGGTACCATTTCCAATGAGTCCTATGGTTATTATGGTGTATTTAGAAATGGAAAAGCAGTATGTAATGGATATGCGTAGGCGTTTATGTTGTGTATGAAAGTTTTGAATATTCCATGTAAATCCATTACAGGTGGTACGACCAATGGAGGACATGCATGGAATCAGGTATATGTAGATGGAACATGGTATTATATTGATGTTACTTGGGATGACCCAATCATTAATGGGGGCATTGATCCAAATTATATAAGATGGACGTATTACCTTAGTGCGTCTTTATGGTCCGATCATTCTGTTAGTTATGCAAGTGATAATTTGGATTTTGATGAATGGCTCAATCCCAATAAATTAAATATTATAAAATGATGGTGTATATGGGTGTCAATGTGTAGATCTGATTAAATACTATTACGCATACTTTGGATATGCCAATTATGCTATGGGAAATGCCAATGCCTATATTTCCAACAATCTTCCACCGGGATGGACCCGGGTGTATAGCAATTACCAGCCGGGAGATATTGCTGTCTGGAAAACAAATCACAGTTGCAGTACATGCGGAACAACAAGCTTAGGTCATGTTGGAATTATCACTTCAGCAGATTCCGTGGGATTTAATGCAGTAAATCAGAATTTTTCCAACCAGAGTTTTTGTAGCAGAAACTGGTTTTACTGCTCCGCTTTGGCATGTGCCATTCGACCAAGCTATAGCGGTGGGACAACAGTTGCACCGTCGCCAAGTGTAACATTTGCGGATTTCAATCAAAATGGGGTATGGGATACCAATGCAGAAATGTATATTAAGGTGATGAATCCGAATAGAGGCAGAGTTTCTGCGGTAGGTTGCTATCTGTACAATGCAAACGGAGGATTGATAAAATCCTATTCAGAGTCTTGTAATTATACTACTTCCTATGTAAATTATAACTGCAATTTTAACAATGATATGAAATATAGCCTGACACCGGGAACCAGTTATCAGTTTGAGTTGTACGCCATTGTGGACGGAAAAGAGTACAAGGATACAAGGAGAAGTGTAAGGCCACAGATAATGTTGGTGTTGTAAGGGTTCAGTTTCCTACCTGGACATCCGCCAATGGACAGGATGATATTATTTCAGATTGGGTGTCTAATTCCAGAGCATCCGGTACCCTGTCCAATGGATATTGGATTTATGAAGTTAAAACTTCTGAACACAACAATGAGCTGGGAGAATACATTACCCATATATATGCCTTTGACAAAGCTGGCAATTCTACTTGTGTTGCCATGCCGGCTACGGTACAGACCATGTATGACAATCTGGTAAATAAGTGTGGAGCCAAGCTTGTTTCTTCTCCCCAAAGAGGGGATTTGGTATTTTACAAGTATACGGATTATGATTCAGCAAAATTCCATCATATTGGAATTATGACCAGTGCTACAGAGACGGTTCAGGGAAATGTGAACAATACATGGTGGAAAGGCAAACCAAATGCTTTGAATAACATCAAAGAAATGGTTTATGTGAGACCGGCATACAATGGTGAGTATGTTGCGCCTAACTCCCCATACTTCAACGACTACAACTTAAACAAAACAGAAGATAATAACGCAGAGGTGTATATAAAGGTGCTGAACCCAAACCGGGAGGGGGGTACGGCAGTTGGCTGTGATTTGTACGATGAAAATGCTTCTTTGTTGAAAAGCTATTCGGAATCCTGCTCCTACACAACATCCTATGTAAATTACACCTACAACTTTGTTTCCGATATGGGTTACACCCTGGAACCGGGAACAACATATAAGTTTGTATTATATGCTGTAGTAGGAGGAAAGCGAATCAACGAC
>JALENH010000169.1 GCA_022767895.1 Eubacterium sp. | reverse complement strand
TCATATGTTACAGAAATATCCCGATTACCGGATTGTGTGTCTGGACTGCCTGACCTATGCGGGCAACTTGTCTACGCTTGCTCCGGTGATGGACAATCCAAACTTCCGTTTCGTGAAAGAAGACATCACCAACCGGGAGGGAGTTTATCAACTTTTCGAGGAGGAGCATCCGGATATCGTCGTCAATTTTGCCGCAGAAAGCCATGTAGACCGCTCTATTGAGAACCCGGAAGTATTTCTGGATACCAACATCAAGGGAACCGCTGTACTCATGGATGCCTGCCGCAAATATGGCATCACCCGGTATCATCAGGTATCCACCGATGAAGTATACGGCGACCTGCCACTGGACAGACCGGATTTATTTTTTACAGAGGAGACTCCAATCCACACCAGCAGCCCCTACAGCTCATCCAAAGCTGCTGCCGATCTTCTGGTGCTTGCTTATCACCGGACCTACGACCTGCCGGTTAGCATCAGCCGCTGCTCCAACAATTACGGACCTTATCATTTTCCGGAAAAATTAATTCCGCTCATGATTGCCAACGCATTGAATGATAAACCTCTTCCCGGATACGGACAAGGAGAGAATGTACGCGACTGGCTTTATGTAGAAGATCACTGCAAGGCCATTGACCTGATTATTCACAAGGGTCGTGTGGGCGAAGTCTATAACATTGGTGGACACAATGAAATGAAAAATATTGATATTGTGAAAATTATCTGCAAGGAACTTGATAAGCCGGAAAGTCTCATTACCTATGTGACAGACCGCAAGGGCCACGATATGCGTTATGCCATTGATCCGACAAAAATCCACAATGAGCTCGGCTGGCTGCCGGAAACTAAATTTGCCGACGGCATCAAAAAGACCATACAGTGGTACCTTGACCACAAAGACTGGTGGGAGGAAATTATCTCCGGTGAATACCAGAATTATTATGAGAAAATGTATGGCAACCGCTAAAAAGATTGAAACTAATCCCAGGAGGTTTTTTCCATGAAATTATTAGTTACCGGTGTCAATGGTCAACTGGGGCATGATGTTGTCAATGAACTAAAAAGAAGAGGGCACAATGCCATCGGAGTCGATATTGAGGAAATGGATATTACCGATGATACCTGCGTCTGGAAGGTGATTCACGAAACTGCACCGGAGGGTGTCATTCACTGTGCCGCCTGGACTGCTGTAGATGCGGCCGAAGACGAGGAAAACAGAGAAAAAGTTATGGCCATCAATGCGGGTGGGACACGTTCCATTGCCCTTGCCTGTAAAGATCTGGATATCCCAATGATGTACCTCTCCACCGATTATGTTTTCGATGGACAGGGTAATACCCCGTGGGAGCCGGACCAGAAAAATTATGCTCCTCTGAATGTTTACGGAGAATCAAAACTTGCCGGGGAGCAAGCAGTGGCAGAACTGCTCTCCCGCTTTTTCATCGTGCGGATTGCCTGGGTGTTTGGCGTCAACGGAAATAATTTTATCAAGACCATGCTGAAGGTTGGGGCTTCTCATGACACACTGACGGTGGTAAATGACCAGATTGGTACTCCTACCTATACGTATGATCTTGCCAGACTTTTGGTAGATATGATGGAAACAAAAGAATACGGCTACTACCATGCCACGAACGAGGGAGGTTACATCAGCTGGTACGAATTTGCCTGTGAAATCTTTCGTCAGGCTGCGGCTTTAGGACATACCTGCTACGACAGTGAACATCTGACCGTAAAACCTGTCACCACAGAGGAATATGGCATTTCCAAAGCGGTTCGGCCTTTTAACAGCCGTCTGGACAAGAACAAACTAACAGAGCACGGTTTCACTCCTTTACCCACCTGGCAGGATGCTTTGCAACGATATATACAGAAAATTGATTTTGATAAACTTGTTTAGGAGGTTTGTTTATGGGACAAATACAGATAGAAAAAAATGTAGGGGGCATCGAAGGTCTCTGTGTCATTACTCCGACTGTACATGGTGACGAGCGTGGCTATTTTATGGAAACCTACAACGAGAATGATATGAAAGAAGCGGGGCTTTCCCTGAACTTTGTGCAGGACAATCAGTCCAGTTCTTCTAAAGGGGTTCTCCGCGGCCTCCATTACCAGAAAAATTTTCCTCAGGGGAAACTGGTCCGGGTTATCCGGGGTTCCGTTTTTGATGTGGCCGTGGACCTTCGGAAGGGAAGCTCCACCTACGGCAAATGGTATGGGGCGGAATTATCCGAAGAGAACAAGAAGCAGTTTTATATTCCAGAGGGATTTGCCCATGGCTATCTGGTCCTCAGCGAATGGGCAGAATTTTGTTACAAGTGTACTGATTTTTATCATCCCGGCGATGATGGCGGACTGACTTGGAACGATCCGGATATCGGCATCGAGTGGCCGGATGTCATTGGTGAATATCCGGGAAATGGCTCCTGTGCCGGCTATCACATGAGTGACGGTACACCACTGAACATCAATGAACGGGATGAGAAGTGGCAGGGATTAAAAGAACAGATTTAGCAAAATTCTTTTATAAAAAAACTACAAATCAAAGCTCCCCGCTCTGATTTGTAGTTTTTTACTTTCTCTTTTATCCTTTTAGCTTAATTTAGAATAGTCAAGGCTCCTATTATAGTCGTCATCATATTTCACATAAGTCTTTAACGCGCAACGCAGATTGAACCAGTCACCGTCTCCGACCTCCCGGCTTCCCATCGCCTCTTCCTTGATTTTTCCTTTTTTCAGCGTCCAGACGCTGATGGCCTCAGCACCCATATGACCATTGAAGGCAATCGCGCCCTTGTGATTGGGATAGGCATAAAAAGATGTATGCGCACACCATTTAGAAGCTGTCTTTACTGCTTTTTTCTTCTTGTATTGATATACATAAAGCTTTGCATCCGCTTCACAACTTCCCACAACTACAAGCAAATCTGTTTTCTGGTCATTGTCAATATCGGTCAGATAGTAATCCCACAAGTACTTCTTTCCTGCATCCATATTCAGCGGCCATTTTTGCAATACCTTTCGATAGGCCTTTTTCATACCTGTGGACATTTTATCCACACACTTTTCCTTCGCGTACTTATTCATTTTCTTGCTGTATTTAGTCGCTTTCTTTATCTGGCCATTTTTGTAAAGCTGCAACACCTTTTCCATGTTTTTGCCATCTGATGCCTGCGATGCTGCACCTGCCGACACTGTCGTCAAAGCAATTGTCCAAACCATACATAAAGCAAACAAAATTCTCGTCCATTTCTTCATCACAAAATTTCCTCCTTGTATCTGGTTTTTCTCAAAAAAATTCCGGTGTCACACCAGTACCTTGGACAAAAAGTCCTTTAATCTCGGATTTCTTGGATTACCAAAGAAATCTTCGGGTGCTGCTTCCTCCAAAATCCTACCTTCGTCAATAAAGATTACCCGGTTGGCAACCTCTTTGGCAAAGCCCATCTCATGGGTAACAATGACCATGGTCATCCCCTCTTCTGCCAGACTCTTCATCAAATCCAGAACTTCTCCAACCATCTCCGGATCCAGCGCACTGGTAGGTTCGTCGAAGAGAATCACATCCGGATTCATGGCAAGGGAACGAACAATGGCAACACGCTGTTTCTGTCCACCGGATAACGTGGAAGGATAGACATCTGCCTTGTCCTCCAACCCGATTCGGGTCAGTAAATCCATAGCCTGTTTCTTCGCCTCTGCCACGACTTCTTTTTTCGTCTTTCCGATTTTGTATTTCTTTTGCTTTTTCAAATCCTGACAACGCACATGTACCGGTGCCATCATAATATTTTCCAAAACGGTCTTGTTATTAAACAAATTGAAGTGCTGGAAAACCATTCCCATATGACGGCGGTGGACATTGATATCGACTTTGGTATCCGCAATATCCACACCATTGAAAATAATCTGACCGCCCGTTGGATCCTCCATACAATTCAGGCATCGCAGAAATGTACTTTTTCCGGAACCGGATGGTCCAACCACAACAACAATATCGCCTTTTTCTATGGAAATATCAATGCCATTCAATACCTTATGGTCACCAAAACTTTTTTGTAGATTAATTACGTCTATCACTTTTTCTCAGGCTCCTTTCCATCAACTTGATTCCCAGCGAAATCAGCAGGACAAGTACAATATAAATCACTGCCATCACCAGATAAGGAACCATAAATTCATAACTGTTACTTCCTATGTAATTAAACGCTACATAGAGATCTGCCGCTCCTACAAAGCTTACCACTGATGTTTCTTTAATCAGTGCAATAAACTCATTTCCCAGAGTTGGCAGAATATTCTTCACCGCCTGTGGAATCACAATCTTCCGCATGGTGGTGGCAAAACTAAGCCCGACAGCCCGTCCTGCCTCCATCTGTCCAGGATCCACAGACTGAATACCAGCTCGCATCATCTCGGAAATATAAGCTCCACTGTTCAGACCAAATACAAGAACGGAAACTTGTACACCGGTCATTTTTAAACCAATCAACGGCAACAAAACATAATAACACACCAAAAGTTGAACTACCATTGGCGTTCCACGAAATAATCCAACATAAAACGAGCAGAAGCCATTTAGTACCCTTGGTAAATAATTATATTTCGGTACCACACGAACAGTAGCAATCAGAATACCAATTAGTATCCCAATGATTAGGCCAAGAACTGCTATCAGTAATGTATTCTGTAACCCCTCAAGTACTTTTTGGTATCCATTCTGCTCCACAAAAACTTCTCGGAATGCATCCATCTTTAATCCAAAATTACCCATATCTACCTCGAAAATTAGTGCATTTTATTAATCGCTTCTGTAATGCATGCGGCCGGTGCCGAGTCGATAATCACATAATTAATATTTCCATTAATCAAATCCTGCACAGCCAGGGAACCATTCTTATATCCCGTCGTTGTCACCTTAAAGCCGTCGAATCCCCAGTCCTTATCACCTTCGCAGTAGAACTGGCCGGTTGTACCATTTTGAACACCGATGGTAACGCTCTTATCCTTGGCATTCAGAATTTTTTCAATAGACTTCTTGTCCTTGCAGGCATCAAACTCGGTATCATCACCTTTTACAATCAGACGTTGTGCTGCGTTGTAATAAGAATCTGAGAAATTCACATATTTTTTCCGATCCTCCTTAATTGTAAGACCTGCCATGGCGATGTCACTCTTGTGCTGGCCAACCGAAAGACAAACCGCATCAAATTCCATGTTCTGAATCA